>CALFUV010000030.1 GCA_937929825.1 uncultured Patescibacteria group bacterium | reverse complement strand
ATTGTAAGGGTTATTGGCGCCAAGTCTTGTAGGGTCTTCCACTGGAACCCTAACTCCCAGCCATTCGCCATTGTGGTATACAACATAGTCTTCAAGGGGTGGGGTGCCAGGGTAGTCTACCAGGGCCATTAGGCCAGCAAGCCTAGCGCTATCGCCCCATGTTGTAGCTCCATTGTCACGTGGATATTTATCGGCTAAATACTGTGGCATTTTTCCTCCTTTTATTGGGGTTAACCTTAACGACTTGGCAATTTAATATATTATTAAGGACGCTTGCAATTTAACTAAAAAATTATATACTATATGTTTTTGGTTAATTTTCGGGCATTAAAAATTAAAAAAAAGGATTGAAAAATTGGGGTATTTTAAAAAAACAAAAAAATTAAAAATACCTGGGAATTTATTTTAAAAATGGTAAATTTTACAAATAAAGCGCGATTTAAGGCGAGTTTGTAAAAAGTTAATAATAAATTATGAGCTCAAATCCCCCCTTGCTTCCTAGTTTAAATCTTGGTAAGATTAATTAAGTCCAATCATTCAAACGCTTAGGAGGGCCTGTGAATCAAAAGTCTGTTTTAGTGAAAGTGTTGCCTCATTTTAGGGGAGAACTTCCAAAATACCAAACTGAATTGGCCAGCGGTTGTGATGTTCAAGCCGCCATTGAATCGCCTTTGGTTATTAATCCAGGCGAAAGGGTGGCGGTAAGTACTGGCCTGTGTTTTGCTATTCCTGAAGGCTATGAGATTCAAGTAAGGCCCCGTTCCGGGCTAGCCCTTAAAAAAGGTTTAACTGTAATTAATACACCGGGCACGATAGATGCTGATTACCGTGGCGAATTGAAGGTTATTTTGGTAAACTTGAGTGATGGATCGGTAGAAATAACCCCCGGCGAAAGGATCGCTCAATTGGTTTTATGCCCCGTTTTGCAAATAAAATGGGTGGAGGTTGCAGAGCTTTCGCAAACCACCAGAGGCGAAGGTGGATTTGGCAGTACTGGTGCGTAAGTTATTGTTTTAATTAAACTAAAAGGAGGTAAAATTGGGACTAACTGAAGGCCGTCTAGTCTATGCGCCTATTATTTACGAACAAGCTCTTGATTATTGGCTAAAACAACAACAAGCTTTTTGGCTTCACACTGAAATAAATATGTCTTCCGATGTTATGGACTGGAACACTAAACTTACAGAAGCCGAAAAAAATCTAATAGGGCAAACTCTTAAGGGGTTTACGCAAGTGGAGGTTGTTGTGGGTGATTATTGGCGCAAGGTTGCGCAGTGGTTCCCCCACCCAGAAATATGCATGATGGCCTCGGCATTTTCTAATATGGAAAGTATTCATACTAGGGCCTATGCGTACCTAAATGATACACTTGGCCTTACAGATTTTGCTGCTTTTTTACAGGATCCAGCATCTAAAGCCAAAATTGATAATTTGATCAATACCACTGCCACAGACTTAGTTTCTAAAGCTAAATCCTTGGCAGTCTTTTCAGGCTTTGCTGAAGGTGTAAGCCTTTTTAGCTCTTTTGCCATATTAATGAATTTTAGCAGGTTCAATAAACTTAAGGGTGTAGGTCAAATTGTGGCTTTTTCGGTTAAAGATGAATCCCTTCACGCCGAGGCTGGCTCTTGGCTGTTTAGAACACTTGTAAAAGAAAATCCTGAATTTTTTGACAACGATGACTTTAAAAAAGACATATACGATGCAGCTAGGATCGCAGTTAAACTAGAGGACGATTTTATCGATAAGGCATTTGAGATGGGAGCAGTGGAGGGACTTACTGCCTATGATCTAAAAAATTTTATTAGGTACAGGGCAAACACCCGCCTTTTGGATTTGGGGCTTAAGACTAACTGGAAAGCATTAGATAAAGAATCGGTTTCACGTGTATCAAGCTGGTTCACTATGATGACTGCCGGGGTTGAGCATCAAGACTTTTTTGCTGCACAACCATCATCTTATTCGCGTGGTACTGTAGACTTTTCAAACATATTTGAGGAGTGATTATGGAAGAGCTTGAGCTTTTAAAAAAAGAGGGACTGGCGCCCCAGTGGATGACGGTTGAAGGGCTTAAGACGCTAAAAGAGGGGTATTTGCTTGAAAATGAAACGCCAAAAGATATGTACCAAAGGATTGCCAAAGCTGCATCGGCACACTTAAAAAACCCTAAAAAATGGGAAAAAGAATTTTTTGATGCCATGTGGCGAAATTGGCTATGCCCGTCCACCCCTGTTGCGGCCAACATGGGAACTAACAGAGGGCTTCCCATTAGCTGTTTTTCCTCATACGTGCCCGACTCGCTTGACGGTATTTTTCAAACCGTTCGTGAAGTGGCTATGATGTCTAAATATGGCGGGGGCACGGCTGTTCATATGAGTGATGTAAGGCCCACGGGCGCCCCAATCAAAAGTGGCGGCAAATCTACGGGCGTTATTAGCTGGGCTAAAGTGTTCGATTCTACCATAATATCGGTTTCCCAGGGGTCTACAAGGCGTGGGGCCACGGCATTATATTTACCAATAGACCATCCAGACGCTTTAGCTTTTATGCGTATTAGACGGCCCGAAGGCGATATTAACAGGTACTGCCCAAATATTCATCATGGGGTTAATATATCTGACGATTTTATGAAAAGGGTTGTAGCTGGCGACCAAAAAGCTAGACAGCTTTGGATCGAGCTTTTAAAGCATAGATTTGAAACAGGCGAGCCATATATATTCTTTAGTGATGCTGCCCAAAAAGACAACCCTGAATATTACAAAAAGCATGGTTTAAAGGTTAATGGCTCTAATTTGTGTACGGAAATATTTTTGGCTACAGACGAAGAACATTCTTTGGTTTGCTGCCTTTCTTCACTAAATTTAGCAAAATATGACGAATGGAAGAGTACTAAGGTGGTGCAGACTGCAATAGTGTTTTTGGATGCTGTTATGTCTGAATTTATTGAAAAAGCATCATCGCTTGTTGGGCTTGAGAGGGCTGTAAATTTTGCAAAAAAATCAAGAGCCTTAGGTTTAGGTGTTTTAGGCTGGCATACCCTTTTACAGTCTAAAAATATGCCATTTGACAGTTTTGAGTCCATGATGCTAAACGCTGAAGTGTTTCGTTTTATTAGGGCTGAAGCGGAAACAGCCTCTAACTTTTTGGCTAAAGAATATGGGGAGCCTGAATGGATGAAAGGAACTGGA
>CALFUV010000029.1 GCA_937929825.1 uncultured Patescibacteria group bacterium | reverse complement strand
CACCTGCCAACGGCGCTACAGGTATTGGCCTTAACCCCAGTTTAACTTGGACGGCTGCTGCTTGTGCTGATACTTATCGTGTTTATTTTGGCACCAGCACTAACCCCACTACACTGGTAGCTACTTTAACCAGTGCGCCATTTTCTTACACCCCGCCTACTCTTAATTATGCCACCACTTATTATTGGCGGGTGGATACTTTAAATCACGGAAGATTAACTACTGGCCAAGTTTTAAGTTTTACTACCGAGCCACCTCCAACAGTCACAGTAAATTTCCAAGCTAAAGATAATCTCGGCAATAATATCACAGGCATCACTGCTACTATTAATACTTCACCACCCTTTAGTGGTGCTACTCCTACTTCAACTTCTGTTATTACCGGTATGACTTATCAGGCAGAATTTATTGATGATCCATCTGATTGTTATTTATTTGATAGTATTAGCCCGCCTCAACCTATGGTTTATAATACTAATACAACGGTGACTGGAAATTTTATTTACGGCATTCCTTCCAAACCATTATATACTTACCCTGCTAACGGAGAAACAAATCTTTTCCCTGTTCAAACGTTGTATTGGCAAACTTCTAGTTGTGCCAATTATTATCATATATTTTTGGGTACTGATTATGATGGCGTATCGAATGCTATAGTTGGTTCGCCATATTATAAAACCACTACTACCCATCCTAATGTTAGCGCCTTTACCGGACCGTTAGCTTATGGAGTTACTTATTATTGGCGGGTAGATTCTTATAATTCTTCCACAGTTAAAACAACAAAAGGTGATGTTTGGAGTTTTACCACCCAGCCACCACCCTTAGTAACCATTACTATTCAAACAAGGGATAATTTTAACTCTGCCATCAGCGGCGCTACTGCCCGGCTGGATGGTAATTATGTAGGTTTAACTCCAATCAGCACTCAGGTTGAAAAAGATACTTATCATACCGTTACATTTGACGATACTTTATCTTGTTATAGCTATGCCAGCACCAGTCCGCCACAGCCTAGAAATTATACAAGTAATACTACAGTTACTGGCACGTTTAATAAAATTGACTTACCAGAAAAAACATCTAATCCCAATCCCTCAGTAGGGAGTACAGGTGTGCAGCTCTTATTACAGTTAAGTTGGAATTATACTAAATGTACAGATAGATTCTATTTATATATGGGAACTGACTATAATGGAGTGATGAATGCCGCAGATACATCCTCTCCTTATTATTTAGGTTTTACCCCCAATAATAGTACCTGGTCTCCTTATATGAATTACAACACCACATATTATTGGCGAATTGATAGCCATAATTCTATTTCCGGAAAAACAACAAAAGGTGATGTGTGGTATTTTACTACTAGACCCCCTTGGTAATTTTATTTAAACCAAGGATTATGATATTCTAAATAAAATAAAGTTTTAATATATGTTTGATGAGAAAACACCACCAACTCAACCAGCACCAGTAGAAGATATTTTTGCCCAAGCTTCACCGCCACCAATGGGTATGTCTTTAGAAATAAATAATTTGCAGCCAATAGAATCACAGCCATTATCTTTTTCACCAGAATTACCCAAGTCTGGACGTAAGATTATTTTATGGTTGGCGGTAGTATTGATAATTGTTATTTTATTAGCAGGTGGAGGTTGGTGGTGGTACAGTAGCCGTACAGCAGTTAATTGTCCGATATTTGGCAAGTGCTCACTTAAAATTAATGAAACAGCCTTGCCGGTTACCGATAAAAATATAGCACCGGAGGCTGCTCAAATTCCAGCAGCTTCACCCCAACCTACGGCTGATATTGATACTGACGGCGACGGTTTAACTGACGCTGAAGAACTAAGATTAGGCACTGATCCTTTGAATCCTGATACTGACAGTGATGGTTTATTTGACGGCGAGGAAGTAAGAATTTACCGTACTGATCCTTTGAATTCTGATACTGACGGTGATGGTTATACCGATGGTCAGGAAGTGCGGGCTGGTTATAATCCATTAGGTCCGGGTCGTTTATTAGAATTACCTGCTGGGAATAATTAATTTTATTTGGAGGTGAAAAAGTGTTTAGTAAGAAGAAAAATAATCCATCTGCTTCAGCTTCAAGCAGTTCGCCGTCTGAGAAATCAATTAAACCTGAAGTATGGGGCGAAATTTATACTATGCCTAATGCTTATCAAGGAATGGTAGCCAAGTCAGGTTCTAGTAAAAAAATATTATTAGTTATTTTAGTTGTCTTAGTTGCTTTGATAATTAGTTTAGTGGTTTATTTATTTTTGCGTGCTCAATCAAAAAAAGAACTGCCGCTGCCAGTTCAGTCGATACCGATAGTTGAATCTACGCCCGAACCAGCAACACCGGTACTTCCAGAACCACAATATCCTACTGCCGCCGAGCGTGATCGCGTGCGTTACCGCGATATTAGAGAAATACAAGCCGCTTTGGAAATGTATTATGCTGAAAATAATCGTTATCCTTTAGCTCCATTATCTATTGTTTTAGGCACACCATCAAGCAATATTTTAAGTGCCGCTGGTTTTACAGGTTTGGCTCAAGGGGTAGTATATTTGCCTCAGGTACCTCAGAATCCGGAGCCTGGTGGAAGTCCTTATCTTTATGAAAGTTTGGACGGGTCGACTTATATTTTGCGTTTTAATCTGGAAGAAGGTACGGCTGGTATAGAAGCCGGTGATCACGAAGCGTCACCCTTAGGTATTGATGCTAAGCCGGCTGTTGTGGAACCGCCCTTAAATCCTCGTACCATAACACCACCATTATCAACCATGGATACTGACGGGGATGGTTTAACAGATGAAGAAGAGATTATTTTTGGTACAGATGCTAATAAACCAGATTCTGACGATGATGGTTATCTTGATGGTAATGAAGTGGAGAGTGGTTATGATCCAAAATTAGGCCAAGGAGCATTACTAATTGATAGTGATGTTTTTGAAAATTACAGAAATGAGAGTTTCTTTTATCAAATTAAATACCCCGGTACCTGGGAACTTAAAGTAATTGATCAATCTGGCACGGAGATAATTATTTCCAGCGGTAACTCTGAATTTATGAGTTTAGTGGTTATTGCCAACACCGATAGATTAACTTCTGCCGAATGGTATGCTAAACAATTTCCCAGTCTGCGTCCAGCTGAAGTTCCAGAATTTAAAACCAGTAGGTACACTTGGGCAATGTCGCCAGATGGTTTAGCGGTTTATTTGGCGACAGCTGAAAATATCTATGCCTTTAGTTATAATATTGGCACTAATGAAAAAGCTTCTTATTATAAACTCTATAAAGCTATGATTAGAATGTTTTCATTACTGCCCCCAGTTGAACAATTTGTTAGTCAGATGGTTCCTTAAATATAAATTACTTAAAACAACTTAATTTATGCCGGCTGTTTTAAGTTTTATTAATATTTCTGGCAACAGAGTACCTAAGGGTTTTAAGTTATCTTGTGTAAAATTATTGAAGCGAATTCAAAAATTAACAGGAAAAAAATTTGCCGAAGTTAGTTTGGTTTTGGTTACATCTACAAAAATAAAAATATTAAATCGCCAATATCGTCGGATTAATAAAGTCACAGATGTGTTATCTTTTATTTATCAAGTTAAACCTAAAATTAGCGGTGAAATTTTTATATGTTTAAGCAAAGCAAAAAAGCAATCGTTAAAATTTGGTAATAGCTTTGAGCAGGAATTGGAATTTTTATTTGTACATGGTTGCTTACATTTGTTAGGTTATGATCATATTAAGCATTATGATAGATTGATTATGGAAAAAGTAGAGAAAAAAATACTGGGTAAGGATAGACTAGCTGTGCAGAATATATGAAATTTATTAAAATAATTAATAAATTCAAGTATGCCTTTTTAGGACTACAGTATTTGTGGCAGAGGGAAAAAAGTTTTCGCTGGCAGCTTTTTGCAGCTTTTTTTGTTCAGTTTATAGCTTATTATTGGCAACTTAATAAAATATCATGGGCCCTTTTGACTATTGTTTCTATTATGGTTTTAACAGCTGAAGCTTTTAATACTGCTTTGGAAAGATTATTTGATATAGTTGAGCCTAGACTTTCCGGTCAAGTAGCGCTTTTAAAGAATTTGTTGGCAGCGGCTGTATTAATAACCGCTCTTGGAGCAGTTATAGTGGCCGGTTTAATACTGTTATAAAGTTTTTAATAACTGAACAATAAAATTATTCAGCGTCTTAATATTCACATTAGTGAGTATTGGTTATATAATTAAAGAGTTAATTATCATGTCTTCATCTTCTTCCATAGTTGGATTGGATATAGGATCAACAGCCATTAGAGTGGCGGTGGCTCAAGGTGGCGCAGAAGATAATCTGCGTGTTATTGGTTTGGCCGAAGTTCCATCGGAAGGTATTCATAAGGGTGTAGTTACCAGTATTGATGATGCGGTATCGGCAATTTCAAGTTGTTTGGAGAAAGTTGAACGGATGACCGGTTCGCCAGTTGAGCATGCTTGGGTGGGTATTAACGGTAGTCATATTCAAGCTCAATCTAGTCATGGTGTTATCGCTGTGTCAAAACCCAATGGCGAAATTAGTGAAGATGACGTAGCACGAGTAGTAGAAGCTGCACAGGCTGTAGCTACTCCCCCTAACTATGAAATTCTTCATGTCTTACCGCGATCGTTTACTGTTGATGGTCAAGCCGGTATTAAAGATCCAGTAGGCATGACCGGGGTTCGTTTGGAGGTAGAAGCACAAATTATTGAAGGGCAAACTGCTCAAGTTAAAAATTTTACTAAATGTGTTTATCGCACTGGAGTGGATATTGATGATTTGGTTTTGGGTATACTAGCCAACACCGAAGCGGTTGCGACTAAACGCCAAAAGGAATTAGGTGTGGCAGTGATTAATATTGGTGGAGCTACTACCAGTTTACTGGTTTGTGAGGAGGGCGATCCTTTACACGCAGCTATTTTACCAGTTGGTTCCGGTCACATTACCAATGATATTGCTATTGGTCTTAGAACTTCAATTGATGTGGCCGAGAGATTAAAAATTGATTATGGTCAGGCATCGTCAAGTGATGTTGGTAAACGCGAAGAAATTAATTTATCTGAAATAAGTGCTGAAGAGGGGTTTATTAGTAGAAAAAATTTAGTTGAGATAATTGAAGCTCGCCTAGAAGAAATATTCAGTTTGGTTGACAAAGAACTAGGTAAAATTGATCGTTCTGGAAAATTGCCGGCCGGTATTATTTTAACCGGCGGTGGGGCTAAACTTCCCGGATTGGTTGAAGCGGCCAAACACCAGTTTCGTTTACCAGCCTCATTAGGTTATCCGCTTGATGTTGCCAGTCCTTTGGAAAAAGTTAATGATCCGGCATTCAGCACAGCATTAGGATTAGTTCGCTGGGGATTATTGCGGGCAGAGAGCGTGAAAGGGTTTAGTCTACCAAAATTATCATCACTTGCCAAAGTGGTAGATAAAATAAAAGGCTTATCTAAAATTTTCATACCTTAATGGTATTTTATTTTTAATCCTAAATAATAATAAATATGGAAGTAAAGCCAGATATTGAAACATTAGCTAAAATTAAAGTAGTGGGCGTGGGTGGTTCAGGTGGAGCTGCAATTAATAGAATGATCTCTACCAAGATACGCGGAGTTGAATTTGTGGCTATTAATACCGATGCCCAAGCACTTCAACATTCTCGGGCTGGTGTCAAGCTGCATATTGGTATGTCTACTACCCGAGGTTTGGGTGCTGGTATGGATCCAGAAATAGGTAAAAAATCAGCTGAAGAGAGCCGTGACGAAATTAAAGAGGTGTTAAAAGGAGCGGATATGGTTTTTTTAACCTGTGGTTTAGGCGGAGGAACAGGCACTGGGGCAGGGCCTTTAGTGGCTGAATTAGCTCGTGAAGCTGGTGCTTTGACTGTAGCAGTGGTTACTAAACCTTTTAGTTTTGAGGGTGCTCAGCGAAAGGCGATTGCTGAGCAAGGAGCTGATGAATTAATTGATAAGGTTGATACCATAATTACCATACCTAACGATCGTTTATTGCAGTTAATTGATAAGAAAACTTCCTTGCTTGATGCTTTTGCTATTGTAGATGATGTATTACGTCAGGGTGTTCAGGGTATTTCGGAGATAGTAACAGTACCTGCTTTAATTAATGTTGACTTTGCTGATGTTAAAGCTATTATGCAGAACGCCGGTTCTGCTTTAATGGGTATTGGTGTGGCAAGTGGCGAGAATCGTGCGGCTGAGGCTGCTAAAGCAGCGGTAGATTCACCGCTGTTGGAATTAGGTATTGATGGTGCTAAGGGTATACTCTTTACCATTACCGGCGGACCAGATATAGCTTTGTATGAAGTTCATGAAGCTGCCAGAATCATCACAGCCTCGGCTGATCCAAATGCCAAAATAATATTTGGTGCGGTTATTGATGAGGACATGAGAGATCAATTCAAGGTAACAGTGATTGCCACAGGTTTTGCTCAAACATCTATGCCTAAAAAAATTTCTCCTATACCAGCACCAACACCATATTCACCGCCTGCATTTTTACGTCAAGAAAGAATACCTTCGGATCAGGAAACCAAAAAAGAAGAAGTATCTGGTTTTCAGGAAAGACCGTTGCGCGTGCCACCTAAAACAAAATCAACCCCAGCACGTGATGCATCAGATTCATCAGTTGCCAGTGATGATGATTATGAGATTCCGGCTTTTATCCGAAAAAAATTGGATAAAAAATAAGTTTTTTAATTAAACACAATAAAATACTCCGAAAATTTATTGACTTGGGGGGTATTTTTTGATATTATTAGAAGGTAAGTAGAAAAAATAAATATAAAATAAAAGTAAATGTCTTTTTTTCTGCCTTACGATATTTTACGACACTTTAATTTTAGCCAAATAGGCTTTATTGATGGCATTATTTTTTACACCCTTATTATGCAAGGGTGTTTTTTAAATTAAGAGTGCAGTTATCCACAATTTTTTTCATTATGATGACTAATGTGCTAAATAATTCAATAAACAGGCCTTTTTTGTTAATAATCATGGATTTTTGACTATTACTATATATAGGGGTAAAATTTAATTTGTAACCACAACATATTGTATTTATTCGTGACCTTATGCATTGTCCTTATTGCAACTATTTTGACACCAAGGTCACAGATTCTAGGGTGACTGGAGACGGGTTTTCCATTAGACGCCGTCGCGAGTGTACTAAATGTAATTTTCGTTTTTCTACAGTGGAACAAGGTGAAATTCTTGATCTTACGGTTATTAAACGGGATGGTCGGCGTGAACCTTACAACAAAGAAAAATTATCACAAGGACTTAAACGTTCATTGGAGAAACGTCCCTTTACAGCCGAACAGTTCACTGCTCTAGTACAAAAGATTGAGCGCGATATTCAGCGCAAGCGTAAGTCTGAGCTGACTTCAGAGGATATTGGTGAAATGGTTATGAAACGTCTAAAGAGTTTTGATCAGGTAGCTTACATAAGATTTGCCAGCGTATATCGTTCTTTTCAAGACGCGCAAAGTTTTTCTCAAGAACTTAAAGGTTTAGGTAGTCGTCGGGCACGTTCTGTTAAATAAATTTTTAACTAATAAAATTTAAAAATCAAGACAATATTATGCCTCAATTATCTCCTTCTTCAGATATTGCCGTTTCTTCAACGGTAGTTAATTTGAAAATTAAGCACATTATTAAACGCGATGGTCGGGAAGTAGAGTTTGATCCCAAAAAAATAATCTCAGCTATTGCCAAGGCTGGTGAGGAAACCGGTGAGTTTGACCGGACAGAGGCAGCTAAATTGGCTTGGAAAGTAGTGGAGGAATTGGAAGGGATATATGACGGTCGCACCGTACCAAATGTAGAGCAGGTTCAGGATATAGTGGAATTGGTTTTAATGCATTCCAAATGGTTTAAGACTGCTAAAGCTTACATACTTTACCGTGAGGAGCATGCTAAAATGCGCCGAGCTGTACGACCAGTACCGGAAGAGGCCCGGGTAATGGCAAAAGAGAGTAAAAAGTATTTTAAGAATCTTTTAAGCGAATTTGTTTATTATCGCACTTATTCTAAATGGTTACCGGAAAAAGGGCGACGGGAAACTTGGATTGAAACAGTGGCTCGCTATATTGATTTTATGCGTGAAAATCTGGGGAACAAACTTTCGGAAGAAGAGTATAAGGAAATTCACCAAGCCATGTTGCAGATGGAAACCTTAGGGTCTATGAGACTTTTATGGGCAGCAGGTAAAGCTGCACAGGCTACTAATGTCTGTGCTTATAATTGTTCTTTTATTGCTCCTCAATCATGGCAGGATTTTGGTGAAATGATGTATATTTTGATGTGTGGTACAGGTTTAGGTTATTCTGTGGAGCGACAAAATGTGGAACAATTGCCCATAATCAAACGTCAGTCTGGTATAAAGCTATTTACCCATCAGGTTAAGGACAGTAAAGAAGGCTGGGCTGATGCTTTGGTTTTAGGTTTAACCACTTGGGCTGAGGGCAAGGATATAGATTTTGATTATTCAGCTATACGTCCACAAGGCGCACGTTTGAAAACTATGGGCGGTCGTGCTTCCGGCCCCGGACCTTTGATTGATTTAATGAAATTTACTCGCGAAAAGATGCTTAGTCGGCAAGGGCGTCATCTTACTACTTTGGATGTTCATGATATTATTTGTAAAATTGGTGAAATTGTGGTGATGGGTGGCGTTAGACGCAGTGCGCTTATTTCTTTATCCGATTTAGATGATATTGAAATGCGTGAAGCTAAAAACGGCCAATTTTACCTTAAACATCCAGAACGTGCCATGGCTAATAATTCCGCTGTTTATAATGAAAAACCATCATTGCCACTTTTTCTTGATGAATGGATAAATTTAATTAAGTCTGGTTCTGGCGAAAGAGGTATTTTTAATCGCGGTTCTTTAAAAAAACAGCTACCAGCAAGACGTTGGCCCATATTTGAATCAGCAGCTCATAATTGCGGCACTAATCCTTGTGGAGAAATAATTTTAAAATCAAAACAATTTTGCAATTTAACAGAGGTGGTGGCTCGGGCTGAAGATACGGAAAGCTCTTTAATGAAAAAAATTCGTATCGCCACCATTTTGGGGACTTATCAAGCCACACTAACTAATTTTCCTTATCTTTCTTCGGAATGGAAAAAAAATTGTGAAGAAGAAGCCTTACTAGGAGTTTCTATTACCGGCCAGTGGGATTGTCCGGTAGTCAGAAACCCTGAGGTTTTACGTCGTTTACGTGATTATGCTGTTGAAGTAAATAAAGAGTATGCCGCCAGATTTGGCATTAATCCATCAACCTGTGTTACTTGTGTTAAGCCTTCAGGCAATACTTCTCAGTTAACTGATGCTTCTTCAGGTATGCATCCTAGGCATGCTGCTTATTACATTAGGCGTGTGCGGGTGGAATCACATAATCCATTGTTTCATATGATGAAAGATTTAGGCGTGCCATATCATCCTGAAGTTGGGCAAGTTGACGGTGAAGCTTCTAATTATGTTTTAGAATTTCCTATTAAAGCTCCCGAAGGGGCAGTGACCAGGCGTGACCTTTCAGCTCTTGATTTATTGGAGCATTGGAAAATGTTGAAGATTAATTACACCGAACATAATCCTTCAGTTACTATTTCCGTAGCTAATGATGAATGGCTTAAGGTTGGCAACTGGGTTTATGAAAACTGGGATTTGGTAGGTGGGTTATCTTTCCTGCCAAAAGATGATCACGTGTATCAGTTAGCCCCATATGAGGAGATAACAAAAGAGCAATATGAAGAATTAGTAGCTAAATTTCCGGAAGTTGATTTTTCCAATGTTGCGGCTTATGAATATGATGATGAAACAGAGGGATCACATGAATTAGCTTGTGTTTCAGGGGCTTGTGAATTGAAATAGATTTTTATAAAACAAAAATATTTTTTAACTACTTCTATAAATGAAGCAGCGTAAAATTATCATAAAAAACTGTGATTTTTGGCGATTAAATTAATAATCAATTTTATTATTTTGTGAAAATTTATACTAAAACTGGCGATACAGGTGAAACATCACTTTACGGCTGTCGTGTCCCCAAACATCATCCTGTTTTGAAAGTTATTGGATCTCTAGACGAGCTTAATGCTTTTTTAGGAGTTGTTATTTCACAAAATCAGGATAAATCATTAAAAAATGATCTTACCAAAGTGCAAAGTGATATTTTTACATTGGGCGCTGAATTGGCCACCCCGCCCGGTAAAGAGATTGCAGGTTTAAAATTAATTGATGAGACTAATATTGTCAGACTGGAAAGGTTGATTGATAAATATGAAGCTGAATTACCGCCGCTTAAAAATTTTATTCTACCAGGCGGTACCATTGTGGCGGCTGAACTGATGCGGGCGCGGGCAGTGGCGCGGCGAGTGGAGCGAGAGGCGGTTGATCTTTCTCGTCAACAAACACTAAGACCTGAAGTTATGAAATATCTAAATAGATTATCAGATTATTTATTTGTGTTAGCCCGTTTTGTTAATCATCAAGTTGGTCAAGCAGAAACAATTTGGCAAAGATAATTTTTATGAACAAGAAAGTAATTAATTTAGTCATAGCGTTATTGGTTTCCGGAGCAATTTTTATTTTTGGCTATTACTTTGGTGGTCAAAAAAATGATTCGTCCTTGCCTCCAGCTTTGCCTATAGAAATAGAACAGGTTAGAGAAGTTAATTTGCTTATCAACAACGGGCAGTTTATAAAAAGTTTTGCTAATTTGTCATTACCTCAACCGCCGACTGTACTTGGATTGTTAGAAACTATTAGTAAACAGGAAAAATTAATTATTGATATTGATAAAAGTTATTCTATGGGCGCTTTTGTTAAACAAATAGGAGATAAAGTAAATGGACAGAATCAAATGTACTGGCAGTATTGGGTAGGCGGAGAACAACCTATGGTATCAGCAGATAATTATGTTTTACAAGGCGGGGAAACAGTATTGTGGAGTTTTAGCAAATCAAAATATTAAAAAATGAAAAAAAATATTATTATCACAACTGTTTTAATTATTTTGGTATTAGTTGGTAGACTTATGCCTCATGTGTGGAATGTAACACCTGTGGTGGCAGTAAGCTTGCTGGCTGGTTATCTTCTGCCACGCTGGTGGGCTATAGTTGTGCCATTAGCCTCTATGTTTTTATCAGATTTGATAATAGGTTTTTATCACTTACCCATAATGCTTACAGTTTATGGCAGTTTTGCCATAGTAGTATTTATCGGCCGCTGGATTAAACACGTTAAGCCTCATCGTTTGTTAATAGCTTCTCTGGCTTCTTCTACTTTTTTCTTTTTAACTACTAATTTTGCCGTGTGGCTAGCGAGCGATTGGTACCCGAAGACTATGGCTGGTTTACTGTTAGCTTATGAAATGGGTATTCCTTTTTTTCGTAATATGGCATTGGGGGATTTGATTTTTACAGGAGTTATATTTGGATCTTGGGTTTTGGTTAGTAAAAAAGTATTTCTAATAAATAAAAATAAAACAGTAAGCGTTTTAAGTAATCATAAGTTCTTTATAAATTAACCAGTATTCAGGGAAGTCCGGTGACCAATCCTTCGTTAAATCTGCGGAGGATGGGTAATCCGGCGCAGTCCCGCTACGGTAATTCCGCTCCAAGCGGATAAGCCCGATTACTGATTACTGGTATATAGTTTGAATCTTCTTCCTTCGCGAGAAAGGAAGTGGTTCCATAGCATAAAATTATTTATTTTGCTTGTTGTGCCACCTCCGCTTTTTGTGAAGAGCGGAGGTTTTTTAATAAAAAACAAAAATAATTTAAAGCCACTTTATTTTTAATTATTAATCCTTAAATCAATATGAAAAAAGTCATATTCTCCATAATGTTCATTTTTATCTTTTTAAAACCCTTCTTAGCTTATGCTGGTGTGCCAGAAGCGGTTAACTATTTAAAAAATCAGACTTTAGATGATTGGATAGTTCAAGCCCTGGCGGCTGCCGGGGAAAATATTGATCCTACGCCCCTACAGTCTTTTGGTGGATCGTCGGCCAATGATTATTCTAAGCGTATTTTGTCTTTGGTAGCCGCAGGTCAGAACCCGACTACTTATACTGGTATAAATCTGGTGCAGAGTTTAAAAAATTTTGCCAATGGTGGCCAATTAGGTAACCCTGCTCTTTTAAATGATGATACTTGGGGTATTATGGCTTTACGTAGTGCTGGGTTACCGGCAACTGATTCTGTAATTAAAAATTCTGTTCAGTATTTGTTAACCAATCAAAATACTGACGGCGGATGGAGTTGGGGAGTGGGTTTTGATTCTGATACCAACAGCACAGCCGCCGTGCTGATGGCTTTAGCTGAAGTTGGTTATACTGCTTCAGATTCATTTGTACAGGCTGGGGTGTCATATTTAACTTCACAACAGAATAGCGATGCTGGCTGGCCTTATCAGTTGCCCTGTTATTGGCCGGGCTGTGAAGCTTCTGATTCAGCTTCCACCGCTTGGGTAGTTTCAGCTCTTAATAAATTGAATTTAAATGCTGCTTCTTGGATTAAAAGCGGAGTTAAACCTCAAGATTTTTTACTCTCCTTACAAACAGCTGACGGCTCTTTTAAATGGCAAGCGGGTGATACAGCAGGTTCGGCTGGTATGACAGCTTATGCTCTTATTGCCCTTATGGGTAAAAGTTATCCAGTGGCGCGAGGTAATTATGTTGGCGGGTCAAATACTGTTTTCACGCCCTTGGCAGATTTAGAAATAAAATTTGATTCTAAAAGTATTAATATCAAAGAAAACCAACAATTTGGCTTAAAAATAAAATTGTATAACAAGGGTCCTAATATGGCACAAGCAGTTGAGGCGAGATTGGCATTGCCGGATGGCATGGAAATTATTCAGAGCATACCTTCTGAAGGAGATTTTGATCAGCAACAGAATAAATGGACTTTTATCAGGTTTAATAATTATGCTACAGCTGAATTATACCTTGTTTTGACACCTCGTTTAGGAGGGGAAATGGAGGTTAGGGTTGAAGTTAATGCCCGTGAGCTGGATATTGATAAATTAAACAATACTGCTAATTTAGTTGTTTTAGTAACTTCATTAGAAGATGAAATTGTATTTAATAATGATTTTAAAAATGAAAATAAAATGCTTACTGGTCAGGTACTTGGTGAAAAATTGTATAGTTGTGAGCCTGATTTAACAATTGAGCAGGCAGCTGCTTGGTCCGGATTTATTTTATCAGTTAATGATTCTGATACGCCTTGGTATATTGACCCTGTTTCTAAAAAGGCTTATTGTGTAGCTGATTCAACAGCGGCTTATCGGGCTTTGGAAATATTTGGTTTAGGTATTACTAATGTTAATTTAGGTAAAATACCCGTTGGTGAGGGTGAAATTGATACCGTGGAAACACTTCAACCCGATATTGCCTTAGCCAATAAATTAAAAGGCCGGATATTACTACAAGTTGAATCATTAGGTGAGGCTTGGTATGTTAATCCTCGAGACGGCCGACGTTATTATTTAGCTAATGGGATTGCGGCTATAGAAAAATTTGCCAGCTGGCGTTTAAGGATTGGAAAATAGATTAAGGATAAAATTATAAACAGCCGAAATTTGGGCAGTATGCTATAATACTTTTGCGTATGGAAAAACCATTTTCTCCTGATTTATCTACTGATAATCAAGATCTTCAGGAAATATTGGCAGAAAATAATCGTCTGTTACAGGAAGTAAAAGCTGGTAATGAGAAAATTTTGAGTTATTTACGTTGGAGCAGAATCTGGAGCTTATTACGCTTGCTTATAATAGTTATTCCTATAATTTTGGGTATATTATATTTAAGGCCTTATTTTCAGAATGCTTTCAGTGCTTATCATGATTTATTAGGTATACCGTCAGGCAGTAGCAGTAATAGTTCTAACTCAACACTTGATTTGCTGGAGGAGTTAAAAAAATATCAGCGTTAATAAAAATATCATTAATTGATTTTATGTTTATTGAAGAAAATTACGAAACAGAAAATAACAGTTTAACTGAATCTGTTAAATCTGAAAAAACAAACCGGTCACAACCGCTATGGTTAATTGTTGTTTTATCTTTACTGGCTGGTTTTTTAGGCGGTGCGTCTGTGTTAGTGTTTGGTCAGCCTTATCTGAAAATTATTAATTCGAATTTGGTTAGTCAGCCAACATCTTTATCAGTTGAGCCTTTGCGGCAGGTGGTGGAAGAAGAGTCTTCCACCACCGAGGCGGTAAAAAAAGTGGCGCCGGCAGTAGTTAGCATTATTGTTACTAAAGATCTTTCGCAAATTTACAATTATACCGGTCCCTTGCCGTTTGATGATTTTTTTGGCTGGCCGTTTAATTTCTTTTTTCAGCAACCCCAGCAGCGGACACCGCAAGGCAAACAGGAAATTGGTGGCGGTACCGGTTTCGTTATTAATCAGGCTAAAGGTTTAATACTTACTAATAGACATGTGGTATCTGATACTGAAGCTGAATATTCAGTGCTGACTAATGATGGGCGGCGTTTTCCGGCAAAAGTGGTAGCTCGTGATAAAATTAATGATATGGCTCTGGTGCAGATTGAAGACAAGAGTTTGCCAGCTGTTTCTTTAGGCAATTCAGATACTTTGCAAATCGGACAAACAGTGATTGCTATTGGCAATGCTTTGGGTGAATATCGTAACACTGTAACCAAAGGAGTGATTTCAGGTATTGGCCGTAATGTGGTAGCCAGTGGTAGTGGTGGGGCAGAAAGCCTAGAGGGTGTTATTCAGACTGATGCCGCTATTAACCCCGGTAATAGCGGCGGTCCGTTGATAAATTTGGCCGGTGAAGTTATAGGTATTAATACAGCCATTAACCGTGAAGGTCAATTGATAGGTTTTGCTATTCCGGTAAACGAAGCGAAAAGAATGATAGATTCTTATGAAAAGTATGGCCGTATAGTGCGTCCGTATCTTGGTATTAGATATGTTATGGTAACACCGCAATTGGCGCGCACTAATAATTTAGAAATAGATTATGGTGCTTTATTAGTACGCGGTGAATCCCGTGATCAACTGGCGGTAGTCCCTGGTAGTCCGGCAGATAAAGCTGGTTTAAGAGAGAATGATATTATATTGGAAGTTAATGGGCAGCGTATTAGCACTGAATTTTCTTTAGTGCGTGCTTTGTCGCGCTATAGCCCCGGCGATTCAATTACTCTAAAAGTTTACTCTAAAGGAGATACCAAAGAAGTTAAAGTAATATTGGAAGAGTTTAAAGAGTAAAATTAATTTATCCCAATTCATTAAATCCTGAGTAAAAATTATTAGCTAATTAAGGAAAGTCTTTAATGTGGCTTATTGTAGTATTCTATAGAATAATACAATAAGATCTAGAATAAGCGGATTAACTGTTGATTAGCTTTACTTTTTTAACTGTTTTGCTAGGCTAGGCTCATGCAAGAAGCAGAACTTATCAAAAATCTCCGGGCTTTGAAGACTAGGGTCCAGGAAGCCCGGAACTGGCTTTGACCCAGATAATCTTCAAACTAAAGCAAAAGCGCTGGAAATGGTTATGCAACAACCTGATTTTTGGGCTGATCAAACAAGAGCACGACAAATAAGTGCTCAACATGATGAACTGACGCAGGAGTTAGCTGAATTTAAAAGTTTGGAAAAGGAAACAAACGATATTCTGGAATTGGCGGTAGCTGATCAATTGGAAAAAGATGTAAATTTAAGAGAAGAATTGGAAAAAATATACTGGCAACTTAGCAAAAAGCTGGAAGATTTTGAATTTAAGAAATTATTTTCCGGTGAACACGATGAGTCTAATGCCTTGTTAGCCATTCATGCCGGTGCTGGTGGCACAGACGCTCAAGATTGGGCTGCCATGTTACGTCGTATGTATTTACGATTTGCCGAATCGCGCGGTTGGCAGGTAGAAGTGTTGGATGAATCAAAAGGCGGTGAAGCGGGTATTAAAAGCTCGCTTTTGAAGATAAATGGACGGTATGCTTACGGCTTTTTAAAAAATGAAGCCGGTGTTCATCGTTTGGTGCGTATTAGTCCGTTTGATGCGGAAAAAATGCGTCATACTAGTTTTGCTTTAGTAGAAGTCTTACCAGAATTACCAGAAGTTGTTGAGATTAAAATTGATCCTAAAGATTTACGTATAGATACTTTTATGTCGGGCGGACATGGCGGACAAAGTGTGAATACCACTTATTCAGCAGTGCGGATAGTTCATTTACCAACAGGTATCACTGTTACTTGTCAAAATGAACGTTCTCAAAGCCAAAACAAGGAACAAGCCATGAAATATTTACGTGCTAAATTATGGCAAATGGCTTGGGGTCAACAGCAAGAGCAAAAGCGCGAATTACGCGGGGAGTACCGAGAGGCTGCTTGGGGTAACCAAGCACGTTCTTATGTACTTCAACCATATAAACAAGTTAAAGATCATCGTACTGGTTATGAAGATACTAATCCTGAAAAAGTGTTAGCTGGCGATTTAATAAAATTTATTGAAGCCAGACTAAAACAATTAACCGCTCAAGAAAAATAGTTTTATGGAGGAGGCTAAACAGATTGAATTTCAGCCTAACCTCCATCCAGTTTTCGTTTTTCGCACTTTTAGTCTAGGTGTTTTGTTAGGTTTTATAATTGGATTTTGGTTTATTCAACCGCCGATACTAATTTTGATTTTTTTAGCTATAACAGTTGTATGTATTGGGCGTAAAATAATACCGCCCTTGTTGGGAATTTTTATTATAGGTATTTTGCTTGCTTGGTGGCGGGGTAATGGTTTTATATCGTCACCACCTGTTGAAGTTTTTATTGGTCAGCAGGAATTTACAGCCAGAATTTCTGAGTTGCCGCGTTTAGGTGAAAAAACTCGGCGTTATATAGCAGAAACAATTTCTCCCTTACCCGGTTTACGGGTAGCTGTTATAGCAGGACCTTGGCCGGAATTTTATTATGGCGATCAAATTAAGTTGAATTGTCCTGGGGTAGAATTGATGGATTTTAAGCCCTATAACAATCGTGGTATTTGGCGTCAATGTGCTTGGCCGGCAATTGAACTTATTACTCGTCCATCCAGCGGTTTGCGAGTGTGGTTGTATAGAATTAGACAACAAGCGGGAGATCGTTTACGCGCGCAGGTACCAGAACCTTATGCGACTTTAGCCGCAGGTATGATGTGGGGCGATGATAGTGGTTTGCCTGCAAAATTAATCAATGACTTTCGGCGTACTGGCACCACTCATTTGTTAGCGGTTTCTGGATTTAATGTTATGGTGCTGACTAAGGTTATTTTTTGGTTATTGATTGCTATTGGTTTATGGCGTCAGCAAGCCAGTGCAATGGCTTTGTTTATCGTGGGATTGTTTGTAATTTTTAGTGGCGGCGAATCTTCGGTAGTGCGGGCCGGTATTATGGGTTCGGTTTTGCTTTTAGGACAAGTATTGGCTCGCCGGGCAGATAGTTTGAATTTACTATTAGGCACCGGCGCAGCCATGCTTTTTGTTTCACCTCGTTTAGTTGTTGAACTTGGTTGGCAATTGTCATTTGCCGCTATGGCTGGCTTAGTTTATTTATCACCCTGGTTAATTAAAAAACTAACTTTTTTACCTGAGTTTTTAAGTCTACGACAAATATCAGCTGAAACTCTGGCAGCTTCATTAGCTACTATGCCTATTATTTTAACGCGAGTTAGTGAAGTCTCAGTTATCACGCCGTTAGCTAATTTGTTAGTGGCACCAATAGCCATATTAGTTTATGTATTTGGTTTAGGTCTCTTGGTTTTAAGCACTTTTAGTTTCACAGCTGCCGCACCGGCTGTTTGGTTGCTTTCAGCGGTGCTTTTTTATTTAGTAACAATTGTTAATTGGTTGGCTAGTTTACCATGGGCGGCGGTACAATCTGTCTGGCAAGTCTGGCTGGTTTTGATCGTGCTTTATCTATTTTTAGCAGTTTGGCTGTTTTGGTTGCCTAAAAAAGTAGTTAGAAGAAAACAAACTAATTTATGATTAGAAAAATTTTACCTTGGTTAATGCTGTTTTTGCTTTTAATTGTTTTTATTGGGGGTTGTTGGGCAACCAGCAGCCAGCAATTAACTCTGATTTTTATGGACGTCGGGCAAGGAGACGCCAGTCTTATACGTACACCCGCTGGGCAGAATATTTTAATTGATGGTGGGCCGGACAGGACAATTTTAAGCAAGCTGGAGCGTTATTTACCTTGGACAGAGCGAACAATTGATTTGGTGGTTTTGTCACACCCGCATGCTGATCATTTAGCCGGTTTAAATTATGTACTGGAAAGATATCGTGTACGACAAGTATTAATAACTGAGGCTGTACACACCACACCGGAATATTTAAGATTTTTAGAATTAATTCAACAAAAAAAGATTCCCATAGTCATAGCCTTACAAGGGCAGGAAATTTTATTTGACAATGATATTAAGTTAGAAGTTATTTGGCCAAATCGTTCCTTTGCTAATCAGAAATTATCTAATCTTAACGATTCTTCCATTGTCATTCGTTTGCTTTATGGCACATCCAGCGCTCTTTTTACCGGTGATACTCCTTTAGAAAATGAAGCAGATATTTTAGAGGCTGGTATTAATGTATCCGCACAAGTATTGAAAGTAGCACATCAGGGTTCTAAAACTTCTTCAGGCGATGATTTTTTACGTGCCGTCGGCGCAGAGTCTGCTGTTATTTCGGTAGGACCTAATCGTTATGGTCATCCGCACGCTGAAGTTTTAGCCCGCTTGCGAGTTTTAATACCTCAGGTCCTGCGCACTGATGAAGCGGGAGATATTATATTTATCAGCTACGGACAAAATTTTAAGCGACAATCACTAAAATGGTGGCAATTTTGGTTTTCTAGTTAGCCCGCGTTTCTATAGGAGTATTCTATAGAATAATTCCATAGACAATTAGCAGGCAGGTCATGATTGTAAATTTATTTTTTCATTAGATATTATATATATTAGTTTTTATAAAATTATTTGCTTTTTGTTAGTTTTATGCTACTATATTGCCAATACTTATGTCTAAGACTAAAGTTAAAATTTTAATTGTAGAAGATGATCAGATTTTGCGGGATATGTATGGCGCCAAGTTTACAGCCGAGGGTTTTGAGGTGTTAACTGCTGAAAATGGCTTGATAGGTTTGGAAGTGGCTAAAACCAAAAAACCGTCAGCTATTTTGTTGGATGTAATGATGCCCAAATTGGATGGCTTTGCTACTTTAAAAGAAATTAAGGCTGATAAGTCTTTAAAAAAAATTCCTGTCGTAATGCTAACAAATTTAGGACAGGAAGAAGATATAAGAAGGGGCCAAGAACTCGGAGCAGATGATTATTTTGTTAAAGCCAATCAAACACCGGCGGAAATTGTGGCTAAAGTTAAAACATTGCTAAATAATTAATAATTATTTATTTTGAAAAGTATGTCTAAACATCCTCGTGAAGAACGAACATTTTTAATGATAAAGCCTGATGGCGTTAAACGTGGTTTGATTGGTGAAATTATTCATCGTGTGGAACAACGGGGTTTAAAAGTGGTGGCTTTGGAAATGTTTAAGCCCAGCCGTGAGCAAATAGATAATCATTATCCTAAAGATGAGGCTTGGATAGCGCGTTTGGGAGAGAAAACTCTGAATACTTACGAGAAGTACGGCTATAAAGCCATGGAAGAATTGGGCACTGAGGATAAATTGGAAATAGGCAACATGGTGCGGGGTTGGTTGGTAGATTATATGACTTCAGCGCCCCTAGTCAAAATGGTTATTCAGGGCGTACATGCTGTGGAAATGATTAGAAAATTAGTTGGCCCCACTATGCCTTCAGCTGCGGAAATGGGTACTATCAGAGGAGATTATTCAGTGGATTCAGCGGCGGCGGCTAATAAAGATAAGCGGGCAGTACATAATATTGTTCATGCTTCGGAGACCGCGCAAGAAGCTGAACATGAAATTTCTCATTGGTTTTCGCCGGAAGAAATTCATTCTTACAAAAGAGCTGAAGACGATATTCAGTTTTAAAATTTTTTTTACCCCGCCCCTTACCGGCGGGGGTTTGTTTTTGTGTTATTCTTAAATCATGATTAGTTTAATAATCCCTACACTTAATGAGGCTCAACTCTTGCCGCAAACTCTTAAATTATTAGATAAAGCTACCAGACAAAAATTTGCAGTGGAATTAATAGTATCAGATGGCGGCAGTAAAGATGGTACACCGGCATTAGCTAGGAAATTAGGCGCTAAAGTGATTAGTTCTAAAAAGGGGGTTAAACAGAATATTGCCGTAGGGAGAAATGCTGGTGCGGCTGTAGCCCGGGGTAGGGTTTTAATTTTTTTGGACGCAGATACTAAGCCGCGAAGTTGGCCTGAGTTATTCAGTGCTGCTCAGCAATTGCTGTTAGACAAAAAAGCTGTAGCTGCGGCCCCACGATTTGCTATTGCGCCGGCTGAGCGAAAAATAGCTGATATTTTTTGGCTTAATTTTTATAACCTGATTATATTTATCCAAAACTATTTAGGTTTAGGTTACGGGCGTGGTAATTGTCAAATTATTAAGACTGAGTCTTTTTGGCAGGCTGGTGGTTATAATCCAGATTTGCCGGCAGCTGAAGATTTTGATTTATACAAACGTTTAAGAAAATTGGGCCGCATTAAGAATTTATGGGGTGTATTGGTTTATGAATCGCCGCGCCGTTACCGACGTTATGGCTATTTAAAGGTTAATAAATTATATTTATTTAATGCTTTAAGTTTAATATGGCGGGGAAAAGCTTGGTCTAAGCGCTGGCCACGGGTAAAATAAGATATTTGACAGTTATAATTATATAGTTTAAAGTGTAATTATTGTTCTTTAATAGGTGGTAAAGACCGTGAACGAGGAAAGTACTTTATACTCCGTTTCAAAAGGGAGGATCTGCCGCGACTGAAAGCAGATCTGTAACAAGTGTAAAGGAAGTTCCCTCGGGAGTCGTTCAGCCGAATGCAAGTTTTATTATTTAAATTTAGCTAGTAAGCTGAAACGGGTGTTCCCGTAACAGGACTAACGCATTTCTTTTTCAAAGCGTGCGTGAAAGCAGGTTCCGTATAGTACGGAACAAGTGAGGTGGTACCGCGGAGAAGTAAAACTCTTCGTCCTTACTAGTTTCTTTAGGGAAACTAGTGGGGAGGAGGAGTTTTTTAATTAAATAAAATAAAAACAAAACAAAAAAGGAGAAGATCATAAAAAACAAAAGTTATTTTGTAGGACAAATAATTCCTGAAGGGGCTGATAATAGCCAAGAATCTTCCAAAAAACTGGAAAATAATCAGAATACAGAATTACATAATTCTTCTGAAGAAAAAGTTCCTCAAAGCAACACATCTCAGGTGTTAAAACCTGAAGACCTAAAAACAAAAAAAATTTCTGACGGCAGTCATTACTGCTAACCCATTCCTTCATAGCGGCTTACTTAAAAGCCGCTTTTTTATGGGGAAATTAGAAATTTGACAGGATTTTAAAGGGGTGCTAGTATTTATTTCAAGATATAAATATGTTTAATTTGTCTTACAAAAAAATATCTAACTCGCTCAACATTATTGTTGGTTTGTTTATTATTATCTCTTCACCAAAGAGCGAGTTGAAGTTAATCTAATGTTAAGAACTTAATTGTAAATTACCTCAGCCGCTCTTTCTAAAAAGAGCGGCTGATTTGTAATCAAAATTAAAAAACTAATTAACACTATACCTTAACAAATAAATAAAAGGAGAAAATCATGGATAACAATCTTTGTTGTTTTTGCGGTTGTGAAACTCAATCAACTGCTAATGTTTGTCAAAACTGCTTAACAAAAGTTAAGCTTGATTTAAGACCATCTAACAGCGAAAATTGCCCTTGCGGTGAGCATAAAAATCTGGTTGTTATTAAATACGACGGAATCAAAAAAGCATTTTGTCCACACCATTTACCAACACCTGTGGCAGCTACCTTAGCCTCCCAGCTTACTAATAGTTTTGGTTTTATGAACGCCCCTAATGTTTATGGTAATTTTGAAACATTTATTAATGTTCAAAAACTTTCAACTTATCCCACCAGAGAGAATATTAATCTTTTAGTTAAAGTTATAAATAAATTTAATCAAATAAATCAAATTCAATATGTATAGGAGGTAGTAAATGATAAAAAATGTCGGAGCATCAAAAAGATGCCAAAAATGTAACATGTTAGTTTCGGTTAACGCCACAAGTTGTATAACTTGCGGCCAAAAGATAAAAATGGAAATCCCAACTTCTCGCTTTGGACAATGCCTTTGCGCGAGTAATAATAAGATATTACTCGTCCAAATGGTTGATTTAGATGGTACAGAAAAAAATTTTTGTCCGGATTGCATTCCTCGGCATTATGCTAAACTTTTGGCACAGTTGTTAATAGGTTCCGGCGCACATCCGCCAACTCAGGAAATAGCGGATAGGATTTATTCGTTAGCTGGTCTAAACGGTCGTTATAGATATTCTGAAAAGGAAAAAATAGAAGGTTTAATTCAGTTCATTGCGACAATTCACTCGGCTCGTGAACGTGCCAATTTAATAATGGAGGAGTAAAAATAATTTAAACCTCGCCATTAAATAAGTGCGAGGTTTTTTATTTTCCTGATTGTGGAAAAATTTTTACTTTTTTTAAGCTAAAAATAAGAGACGTAAAATAACAATTATAATTTTTGGCTAATTTTCATTATTGACACTAAAACTCAGGCAGGATATTTTTAAATTAGCTCATCGCAAGGCTTGGTATGTATTGAGCTCTACAATCTCAGTACAGCAAAGGATGAAATTTTTATACTCGTGGGTATAAAAATATTAATCCTCGGCGGCTATGAGGAACAGTTAAGTTGGCTTGGTTGGGAAAGAGTTTTCCTGCTGGTACCAATTTGACTGATGACCGGCCCCCTTGGAGTTATTAGGAACTCCAATCGTACCAAGCCTGAAGGTGGGCTTTTGATTTTTTAAAAACCAACAACTCCATTCTTGTAAGAATGGAGTTGTTGGTTTGGTCGGGGTGGCGGGAGTCGAACCCGCTATCACACCCACCCCAAGGGTGCATGTTACCGGTACACCACACCCCGACGAATTTATGAATTTTGGAGCTCTCTAACTGAGAAGTATTTAATTACCAGCTTAATTATGCTAGGCGTTAGCGGTAAAAAAATCAAGTGTTTGCCATAAGGCCGCTAAAACATTATTTAAATTATTAATCTCGGGGATGATTAATTCTTGTCTGTAAGCTAATAATCAGTTAAACTATAGGTAGTGAGATTGATTTATATATATATGTCAGATCAACTATTAATTCCAAAAGAAAATTTACCTCCAATAAAACATAGTATCCCCACTGCTTATGGCTTAATTTTATTACTAGTGATTTTATCTGCTGTAGGCGTGATGTACTTTTTTTTAAGTAAAAATCAAAAGATGGAACCAACGCCACTTATTCTTGTTACCAGAATCGGTCGAACAAAAGTTGAGTGTAAGGCTGGAGTTATTTGTTCTGGTCCAGTTTTTCAGGGTGAAGATCCAGAGGGCGATGACTTAACTTATAAATTTTATGATCAAGCAACAGGGGAACTGGTACATGAAGTTAAAGCGGCTTCGGGTGAGGCTGTGGCGCCTGAATTTACTTTTTCATCTTCAGGTGAAAAACAATTGTATATGGTGGTAGAAGACGGTTCAGGGCATACATCTAAAAATTATCCTTTAATTATCCCAGTTAAGTAAAATATTTATTGTAAAGAATTTCAAAAGTTTTGTAATAAAAGTTTTTAAGTTGCTAAAAAATTAAAACTGTGTTATAATTTATTTAATTCAAAAACTTAATTGAAGTTTTGGTTCTTGCTTTAGCCTTGCTTCATGAAAAATAAACAAAATCAGCTGATAAAATTTTTAAACTTAAGCTTCGGGCAGTCTGTTTTTCGTCTACCCAATTTTTTATTAGGGTGGACTTTTTGTTTAGTTTTTATATTTTTGTTTGTTTTAGCTGGCATACAATCTGCCAAGGCTCAAGTTACTCAATGCAATATTACAGATCCGCCCGAACCTTGTACTTGTACAGTTGGCATACCTTGTGATGTTAGTTTGACTTTTAATACACTTGATCCTGAACAAGATCAATTACAGGTTAAATTTAGTGCTCAAATTAGTAGTTGTGTAGGTGAGTCTTGCGGCTATACTATGCAAAGCTGTCAAATAAGTCCGCCAGATACAGGTGTTTACACTCTAAATGATCCGCCGTTGATATGTACTACCGGTTGGTCTGACATTGGTTTAGGACCGTTCACAGCTAACGCAATTTATTTGTTTAATGATGATGGTACTTATATTTCTAATTATGAGGTCTGTGATGATTCTGGCCATTGTTCTGCCGGTCAACAGCAAATAAATGTGGTGGTGACTCCTGGTTCATTTACCTGGGCTAATCCGGATCATAACCACACCACCAGCAATGGTTATTTTAAAATTACTTGGCATTGGACAGCAGCTGCTAATGCTTCTAATTATTTGGTTTATTTAAATGGTATACTAACAGCAACCATTTCAGCTGCTAATCTTTCTTGGGAACAAAATTTAGGCCAGATATTGCCGGAAAATTATAATAAGCCTTCAGGCAATGTGCTCATAGTAGCTACTCGTTATAACCAATCTCCCATTAGTATTACTGGCGGTGCACGTGAGCGTTACACTGAAGCAGCTGTGCCAATAAATCCAACTTGTGTTGCCAATTCTAGCCAACGCATCACTTGGACTTGGCAAACAGGCGGCGGGCAAAAAGAATATTTTGCGGAAAATACAGCCGGTGATAGCAGCTGGATAACTAATACCACTTGGGCGCAATCAGGTTTAACTCCTGATACCCAGTATACTACACGCATTATTGCCCGTAATAATGATAATGAGGCAACAATCAGTTATGCCGAAATAAGTTGTAAAACCAGAGAGAGAGCAGTCATATCTGCTACACTTATCAGCAAACCGGAAAACTCTGGTTGGTATAATAATTTGTATTTTAATTACAATGTCAATTGCATTGCTGAAGAAGATTATTATTTAACCAAATGTGCTTTACAAAGACGCACGGCTACATCGGTCTCGTCTTATACGTCTTCACCTCCTGATTATGTGCCAACTGTTTGGTCTGATTGGACTACTATTAGTAATCCGTTAGTTGATAACGGTCTGGTTGATTTTTCTTATTCTGATACTATACAAGGTCAAAGCGGTAGATTTTATCAGTATAGGGTAGAAGTGCAGGATACATCTGGTAGAACAGCTTATTCTGCTATTGTACCGCCACCAGTAATTCCTTTTAATAGTGAACAAGTGGCTATAAAAATCGATACAGACAATTCTTATATAGAAGCATATGCTATTGTGACTCCACCCCTTATATATAATAAAGATGGTTTAGCTATAATTTCTACAGTAAAGGAATTCCCCGTAACTACTTTTTGGCAGGATTACCCCTTAGTTAGTTTGGATAATGGTATTGCTCACAGCGGTGTCAGCCGTTGGTTTTTGCAATACCGCATTGATAATGGCTCTTGGTTAAATTGTTCTTTGGACCCATATGAACCACAGGGCGGTTTTTCATATTTACAACCAACTATCACTTTTCCAACAGATTGTAAGGGCGCTGGACCACAAAGAATCCAATTGCATCATAAAAAAACTTATTGTTTCCGGGCCGCGGCTCGCGATGTGGCTGGAAATTTGTCACCATATTATTTTAATCCCAACAACGCAGACGTTTGCATATATTATATGTCTTCTTTGGAACCTATAGCACCCCATACACCCACACCGGCTGATGGAGCTGTGGTACCCGCCAGTCTCAGCCAGCTTAGGTGGATTGGTTGTGATCCTGATTCAGATCCGTCTTATTATAGTTATAATGTTTTTCTTTCTCAGCCTAATGGAGATCTAAATATGACAGATCCTTGTTCAGCCTCACCTAATTGCCGCGGCTCTTTGATAAATCAACAATCTTGCAATTCTTTATGTGGTCCGCCGACTAACGGTTGTTCGGCCGGTTATAACTTAACAGGTTTTAATCCTTCACCTAAACAAATATATCGTTGGGGTGTGAGTGCTAAAGATACTTTTAACACGGTTTACAGCCAACCAATTACAGGCTGGCGTTTTACCATAAATACCCCCCCGCAGATTCAAAATGTGATCATTACCAGATCGCCTGGTTGGCCTAGTAATGGTGGAGATGATGTTGTTAACGGCCAAGCTATAATTACTTGGGAATATAGGGATTCGGATAACGATCCTAATCCAAATACCCAGCTGATAAGATTTAATATTACTTACGGTTCTGCGGGGGCTGGTAAAAATATTGTTTTGGGCATTCCAAGCAATGATCCTAAATTAAACTGTAGCGGCGGGAACGGCAGTACTACTTTTAGGAAATGCACTTATCTTTGGAATTCTTTATGTGCTCCGGCCGCAGTTAATCAACGCGTTCAGGTAGAGGTGGATGATGGCGTGGAAAAAACCGCCGCTTTAAGCAATCAGTTTACCATAGATCATATTATGCCTTACTGTTATCCCGGGCCGGGAAATGACCCCAATGTATTTTTGCGTGCTAATGATGGTGAAACTTATGAATTTACAATAAAATCCACAAATCCCGTTAATAATATTGAACAATATAGCCTTATATACACGCCAGATAATCAGGCGCCAAAAATTAGGTTCAAAGGTGTTTGTGCACAACCCAGTACCAGCCATACAGCTGACGCTAATGCTATCGGCAACGCGGCGGTTTATAATCAACCTTTGAATCAAAGCACTGTTAGTCCGCCAATTACTCTACTTGATTTAATAGCTGATAACAATCAGCCCAACAGAATAAAATTTACTGTTAATAGTTGCAATCAGGTTGATTATAACATTTGTTACAAATTAGCTTCTTTGTGTGATGAGCCTTATGTTTCAGTGGAAGAGGGCAGTATTTACTCACAAGGCAATATCAGAGCTGAATATACACCACCACCGGGTAGTTTTAATGCTACTTATTTTGTGCTGGGAGGCGGTACGGAACAACAAACCAGAGTTATAGAGAACTTTATTTCTGCCTCACCGCCAAAGCCGGGACTTTCTTTTGTGGATCCAAGTTTTGGTCAAATAGTTTACCCCGGCACCACTGCTACCCCCGGTACACAAAAAAGCACTTTTGATTATTATGGTTTAACTCATAATTTAGCTGGTATAGAAGCAGTCGAAGGTAAGCCGAATATTTACGGCAATCCAGTTTGGGTTTGGTCTGAAAATACTCCTTTTAATGAAATAGTACGTGAAGGTGATCCTTTACGCGGACGCGTTTTAAGAATTAAGGGAGATTTAGTGATTAGATCACCGGTTGAGTTTGCCAATGGACGGGAAAATTCTGGAGCCGGTTTGATTATTGTAGATGGTGATTTGTACATCAGGGCTAATTTATCTTACGAACCAGCTTTGCCGAAAATTAATGCTCGCGAGCTGGCTTCAGTAGGCTGGTTAGTGTTGGGTAATGTGGAGATTGATCCCGGTGTAAGCCAAGTAGTAGGTTCTTTCTTTGTGGCTGGAATAACAATGGCAGATACAGGCGGCGGGTATCCAACACCTAGATTAGCCGGTGGTATTTTTAGGACAGGCGGCGGTAATATTGGTTTAAGGATTTATGGCGCTGTTATTGCCCGAGAATTCAAATTGGAACGAACAGCATCAGCAGGCGGTGAACCATCAGAAAAGATAATTGCCGATGGCCGTATTTCTCTTAATACACCGCCGGGCTTTAAAGATATTATGAGTACATTACCTAGTTGGCAATTCCGCACTCCTTTGCCGCCAGTACCTTAAAAATTATATTGGACAAAAGGGCAATTTTTTGCTATACTATATTAGTTAATTAAGAATTATTTTGGAAAAATTTGGCTATAAATAAAGCCAATTATTGTTAATGTATTAAATCTGAATCTCAAAAAATACTTATTATGAGTTTTTTTACTAAACGTAAGTCGTATTTGGGGGTTGATATTGGCACAGCCAGTATTAAGGTAGTGGAATTGGCGGCCGGGCCTGCTAAAACTCCTCGTTTAGTAACTTATGGCCGGGCAGAATATACTGGTGATTCAACTAAAGTAGATTCAGAAAAAGATATTGAACGGATTGTATCCACACTTAAAGCTATTTGTCAGCAAGCACACACCACCACGCGCCGGGCTTCGGCTGCTTTACCCACTTTTGCTGTTTTTAGTTCAGTAATCACCCTGCCGGCTATGTCAGAAAAGGAACTGGCAGCTGCTATCAGGTGGGAGGCTCGTAAGTTTGTGCCTATGCCATTGGAAGAAATGATTTTAGATTGGAAATTTTTACCTGAATTTTTAGAACAGTCGACTGCAGAAAATATTCCAGTCAAATCATCAGAAGAAAATAAAACTGATAAAAATATTAAATCTAGAGTTAATTCTAAAGAGGTGAAAACAAAAAAAAATATCCGTGTGCTTTTAACAGCCGCACCGCAAACACTGGTTAAAAAATATTTAAATATCTTTCGTTTGGCGGAGTTAGAACTTCTGAGCTTGGAAACTGAGGCTTTTGCCTTGGAAAGAAGTTTAGTGGGCGGTGCGCGTGAAGTAGTAATGGTGGTGGATTTAGGAGCGGTAACCACCGATATTGGCATTATGGAAAATGGGATCCCCATTCTTAATCGTAGTATTGATGTGGGTGGTTTAACCATAACCAAAGCCATTGCCCATAGTTTAAATATAGATATTAAGAGAGCAGAACAATTTAAGCGTGATATTGGTTTGAATATTGGTTCTTCTAGGGCCGTGGGGATTCCTACTACCATTGAAAATACTATTAGCCCGGTAATTAACGAAATCAAATATAATTTTTCTCTTTATCAAAGTCAGTCCAGTCAACCCATAGAAAAGATTATTTTAACCGGCGGCTCTTCTTTTTTACCGATGTTGCCGGAATATTTGGAAAATCTTTTTCAAATCAGAGTTTATATAGGTGATCCGTGGGCCCGTGTTAGCTATCCGGAAGAACTTAAGCCAGTGCTGGATGAAATAGGTCCGCAATTTTCCTCGGCTATTGGTTTGGCTATGAGACAATTAATTTAAAAAAATTTTTATTTTGATTTTATAATTATGTCCGATATTAATTTGTTACCTGATGAGCTAAGAGAAAAGGAGCAAAAAGATCGCCAGCGGTCAACAGGCGATGAATCTGCGCCTCAGTTTTATAATCCGCGTGAAAAAAATGTACAGCCCGTAGAAGGGTCACCACCCAATCGCTGGCAACAGTTGATTTCTGCTTTGAAAAAAAATATTAGTTCAGCTGGATCTTCACAAACACCGGTTTCAGCCACAAAAAAACCGCTGACGCCATCAGCGCCTGTTAAATCAGCCAGCCCTAAAATAGAAGTTAGTCGGTCAATTAGCTCCCAACAGACAGCGCCTGCCCAGTCATTATCTTCAGTGCCACCAACCAAGATTCAGTCTCAACCAACAAACACTATTTCACCTAAGGATAAAATGATACCGCCCCTAGGTGGTAAGAAACAATCAGGTTTTATTGGTGTACCGCCATTAACAACTTTGGATGTAAATTTGATACCTGCGCAAGAAGGGCAAGTAACCAGTCAATCTTTAACTGCTATGATCGCTTTGATATCAGGATCTTTATTGATAGTGTTGCTGGGATATTTATCTTTGCGGACTTATGTAGCCAATAAACAGGCGGAAAGTGAGGCTATTCAACAAGAAATTATTACTTTGCAACAAGATTTAGAAAAGGCACGGGCTGGTGCGGAACGGGCTATTGCTGATAATCATCGTGTGGTTTTTTTGGCAGATGTTTTAAAGAAGCAAACCAACTGGGAAAATTTCTTTACTTGGCTGGAGAGCCGTACTATTCCTACTGTGCAATTTCAAAATTTAGCAGCTGACGCCAGTGGCAGTATTACTCTGGCAGGCACAGCTCCCAGTTTTACTGAAGTGGGCCGGCAAATGCTGGCTTTTCAGCAAAGCGATAAAGTAAAAGAAATAACTTTATCAGGCGTATCTGTGGAAAGAGATATGACTCGATCAACTTCTCCTGCTGTAATAAAATTTAATTTTGCCATTAAGTTACCATCCAGCTTATTTTTGGCTAATGTTCAGCCATAATTTTTATGTCACCGGTTCAAACACCAATTTTGAATACTCCACCTCCCGAAGCGCCGCGGCGTCAACGTTCTTGGTGGCCCTATACTATTGCCTTGTCGATTATTATTTTGTTGGCCGGTAGCTGGTTTTTATGGTTGCCGCAATGGCAGGAGGGCAAAGCTGTGCCACCGGTTATTGGCTTTGAAGATTCTCGTCGGGCTGTGCAAGCTGAGCTTGATAGTCTAAAAAAACTAACTACAGAATACGAAAAGCTGACAGCCACAGACTTATTACGTTTAGATTTAGCTTTGCCCCGTGGGCAGGATATTCCCAATTTACTGGCGCAGTTGGAAGGCGTGGCTGAAGCCGCTAATTTTACGATTAAAGAATTTAGCTTTTCCGCCACTAAAAATTCAGCCACCCTGCCTATTGTGAAAATGGATGAGGAGGGCAATGTTACTAACCGGTCATTTGAGGTTGCTGTTGGCCCTCAGGAAATAAAAATAAATCTAGGTATAGTAGGCGGGGATTATATGGCTTTAAAGAAATTTATTGCCACAGCAGAAAAAAGCATCAAATTACTTCAACTTTCTTCAGTTACTTTTAACAGCCGTACTACTGACGGTCAAAAGAGCGATATTATTTATGTACTTAATTTTCGCACTGTTTATTTACCCCAATAAAGCGAAAATAAGTTTAAATAATAAACAAAAGATATAATAATGTTATAATTAATAATAAAGCTAGTATACAGTTTTTAAATTATTAAGCCAAGATTATGTTAGCCCGTAAAGCTTTAAGTAAGAAAAAAATAATACTATACACTGGCACAATGGTGGTGGTTTGGGGTATAATAGGAATACTGTTATACCGTAACTATGCACCTTCTAAAAAAGTGTCCCAGCCGATAGTTTTAACTCCAACGAGCGTAGCAGGTGATGTTGAGGCACCCGCCGGCACCAAACCGCCAGCAGATTTCAGCCTTTTACGCGCACCTGAACTTACCAATTTACTGCGTTTTGGCGAAGTGCCGCTGGAAATAAAAGCTCTAGGCAATAAAGATCCTTTTGGTCTAATTACTCCTTAAATTTAATTATGAACTAATAAGTAACATCTAAAATAAAATTATGTTTAACAAATTATGTTTACCAAATCAAAGATCAAAGACAAGCAGGGGTTTACTTTAATTGAGTTTTTGGTTGTTATTTCAATTATCGGTTTTCTTTCTACCTTGGCGGTGGGAGTCTTGGGCAACACCAGACAAAAAGCACGTGACGCCCGACGTGTTAATGATATGGGCGCTGTTAGTAAGGCCTTTGAGCTTTATGCAACTAAAAATAATAGCTACAACGCTTACGGCGGGACTGTTCCCGGTCGATTTAATCAAGCTTGTAGTAGCGGAGGTATAACCGCTTTTTTACCCGGCGCAAGTACACTTGTTGGTCCATTAGGTATTACAAACACCTGTTCTCTTGCCACACCTTACACGTCTTTTACCTGTCCTACAGCAGAATGTGATTATACTATGGTAGCTCGATCTTCAACTGATTTTGAAGTTCGTTTTTGTTTAGAAGGTGGTAGTGGTATTTTAGGTTTGGGTAAGCATCAGGTAACCAGAGTTGGAATTGAATACGTTGAATATAAAATAAAGTTTAACTTAATATTTTACTTAAATGCCTAAAACCCGGCTAAGTCTTAAGTTGCAGGATATACTTATACAAAAAAGATTTCTCACAGCCGAACAGGTTGCGGAGATAGAAGATCTTGCTCAAAAACAAGGCCAACAGTTGGAAGAAATACTGTTAGCTAAGAAGCTGGTTTCCGAAGGTCAGCTGGCTGAAGCTAAAAGCCAGTTTTACAACATGCCTTATGTAGATCTGGTGGATAGGGAGCTGCCTCATGAAGTGGTACAGCTTTTGCCTTATGAACTGGCGGAAAATTACCAGATGGTTACTTTTGAGAGGATGGGTAATGAAGTTTCAGTAGCTATGGTTAATCCCGGTAATTTTAAGGCTATTGAAGCGATTGAGTTTAGAGCCCGCGAACAAGGTTGGCGGCTTAAATATTTTATTACTACGCCTACAGGCCTAGCTAATGCTTTTAAATTTTACGGCAATTTAACCACTGAGGTTAAAGAAGCGTTAACGCAGGCTGAGGGTAAGTTTTCAGAAGCTGCCGAGTTTGATGAAGATGAGAGCAAGCTGGAAGAAGTGATAAAAACCGCTCCAGTTGCCAAAATGGTAGCAGTTATTTTTCGTCATGCAGTGGAGGGGGGTGCTTCGGATATTCATATTGAACCGGTGCAGGATGAAACACGGGTGCGCTATCGTATTGACGGCGAACTGCATACTTCCATTGTTTTGCCGCGTTATATTCATTCGGCGGTTATTAGTCGTATAAAAGTGCTTGCCAATATGAAAATAGACGAAACTCGTATACCTCAAGACGGCCGCATCCGTTTAAATATAGCTGGACGGCAAGTAGATTTCCGGGTTTCCACTATGCCTTTGTTGTCAAGTGAAAAAGTGGTGCTAAGAATTTTGGATACAGCAGCCGGCTTGAGAAATTTTGGTGAACTTGGGTTTGTGGGACAAACAGCGGCAGTTATTGAAGAGAATTTGAAAAAAACCCAAGGTATGTTTTTGGTTTGTGGACCTACTGGCAGTGGTAAATCAACTACGCTTTACACCGCCCTTAATAAACTGAACAACGAGGCTTCTAATATTATTACTTTGGAAGATCCGGTGGAATATTTTTTGGAAGGTGTAAATCAATCGCAGGTTAATGCTGAAGTTGGACTAACTTTTGCCAGCGGCTTGCGGTCTATTTTACGCCAAGATCCGGATATAATTATGGTGGGCGAAATCCGTGATATAGAAACTGCTGATTTGGCTATTCACGCTTCACTTACCGGCCATATTGTACTTTCTACTTTGCATACCAACGATGCCTTAGGTGCTATTCCTCGTTTGGTAGATATGCATGTAGAACCGTTTCTCATAGCTTCTACTCTTAATGTGGTGGTGGCCCAACGTTTGGTGCGTCGTATTTGCCCGTATTGCGTAACTGAGGTGCAAGTACCTGATGAATTGGTGGAAAAAATAAGACAGACTCTGGCAGATGTCCCGGCAAGCTTTAAAGATCAGCTCCCTGCTGGCCAGTGGAAATTTAAGCGCGGTCAGGGTTGTTCACGGTGTACATTTACCGGTTATCGCGGACGGGTAGTGATTGCCGAGGCTTTTTCCAATACACCGCAATTACAACAATTAATTGTTTCTCATTTGAATCCGGTGGCTTTACGTGAGGAATTTAAACGTCAGGGTATGATTACTATGGAACAGGACGGACTAATGAAAGTATTACAGGGTATAACTACCGTGGAAGAAGTGATAAGCGCTACCAACGATTAATTTATTTGATTTTTATTTTTTTATGTCAGATCAAATTAACAGTATTGTTATAGTGGAAGATGATGTTTTTTTGCGCCGTTTGTATGAGCTTAAATTTAAGGAACAAAAATTTGATGTTAAAGTGGCTGAAGATGGTCAAGCCGGACTGGAATTAATTCGCGCCACTAAACCTTCAGTGGTACTTTTAGATATTGAATTACCCAAGCTGGATGGTTTTGCTGTACTTCAGGCTTTAAAGCAAGATGAAGCTACTAGGCAGATTCCTGTTTTAATGTTGACTAATTCCAGCACCCAAGCGTCTATTGATCAAGCGCGCAGTTTGGGTGCGGCGGATTATATTATTAAAGCCCATTTTTTGCCATCGGAAGTAGTAGCTAAGGTTTGGGCTTGTTTAAAATAAGAGCCTGAAGATATAATTTTAGATTTTGAAAATTATTGTATTTTATTAGATTTTTATTTTTAGTATTTTTTATGTCGTCTACTGAAACCGCTATTTTGCAGAAAATATTAACTAGTTTGGCTGGTCAGCAGGTTTCTGATTTACATTTGCGAGTTGGTAGTCAACCGGTTATTCGGCGTGACGGAGAACTAGAAGTTCTTGCCAACGAAGACATAATTACGGCCGATTTTTTGCAGGTAGTCTTGGGTATTTTATTAACAGAATCCCAGCGGGCTACGCTGGAATCGGAAAAGCAAATAACTGTGGGACACACTTTTATGAATCGTATGCGCCTGAGAGTCACTGTTTTTTACCAGCGTGGTTTGCCGGAAATAGCTATCAGGTTTATTCCCGGTAATCTTAAAAGTTTGCGCGAACTTGGTTTGCCGCCCATGTTTGAGCGCTTGGTGGCCGCTGACAGGGGCTTGATTATTATTGCCGGTGGTTATGGCCACGGCCGCACTACTACTCTAGCCTCATGTTTGCAAACTATAAACCAAAATCAGCTTAAACATATAATTACCATTGAAGAGCCAATAGAATATGTGCTAGTTAGCGATAAAGCTATAATAGATCAGCGTGAAGTAGGAGTAGATGCTTTAAGCTGGGAGGAGGCGGTTGAAATATTACCTAATGAAGATGCAGATGTGGTGGCTTTTTCGCGCCTTAATAATCATACTACCTCGGCCAGCGCTTTGTCTTTGGCTTTGGGCGGCAAGCTGGTATTTGTGGTAGTGGAGGCTGAATCTTGTGTGCAGGCAGTAGAGCAGTTGATAGCTGGTTTTCCGGCAGAAAGTCGACCGGTTATGCGATCCAAACTAGCTGACGGCTTGTTAGGCATTTTGGTGCAAAAGCTTGTACCTAGGGTGGGCGGCGGGAGAATTTTGGTAGCAGAACTTCTTATTGCCACTCCGGCAGTTAGAGCATTAATTCACGACAGTAAAGATCATCAACTTACCAATATTTTATTAACTTCTCGCGAAGAGGGAATGGTGGCTTTTGATAGATCTTTAGCTGAATTGGTAAAAACCGGCGAAGTAATGCAGGAGGTGGCTTTAGCTCATGCGCTTGATCCCGAAGTATTTAAATCTATTTTGAGAAGATGAAAGATAATGTAAAATAAAGTAAAATAGTAGCTAATAAGCTGTGAAGGATTGGTTTATTTTTTTATGATAATTTTGTTTGGATTTTTAATTTATGCCCTTATTTGATTATCGCGCCAAAGATGCTGACGGCAATAATGTTAGCGGTGTTATTGAGGCCGCTACTGAAACAGTGGCTTTGGACGAGCTAGCTGAACGAAATCTAACGCCGGTTTTTATAAAAGAACGCCCTGCTAAAAGTGCTCTCCAAGCTTCATATAGATGGTTTAATAGGGTAAAGACTAAAGATTTAGTGATTTTTTCACGCCAGTTGGCGGTAATGGTTTCAGCTACAGTGCCGCTGGTGCAGTCTTTGCGTATTCTGGTTAAACAAACACAAAGTGACAATTTGAAAATAATTGTCTCTGATTTAGCCGATGAAGTGGAAGGTGGCGCTAAACTTTCCGCCGCTTTGGCGCGTTACCCTGATGTTTTTAGTACTTTTTATGTGAATATGATACGGGCCGGTGAAACCTCCGGCCGTTTGGATGAAACTCTTAATTATCTGGCTGACGAAGCGGAAAAAAATTACGATTTGATGAGTAAAATCAGAAGCGCTATGACTTATCCGATCTTTGTGCTGGCAGGCATGCTGATAATTGGCTTTGTAATGATGACTTTTGTGGTGCCTAAACTTACTACCATGCTTAAAGAAACAGCCACAGAGTTGCCTTTTTCCACTAAAGTATTGATTGCGGTTAGTAGTTTTTTACAGCAATACTGGTGGATAGTGATTTTATTGGTAATTGGTTTGGTAGTGGCGGTTCGTATGCTAACACGTCAAGGCCCGGGTCGACTTATTTGGCATCAGCTTCAATTAAGGTTGCCCGTGTTTGGCGGGATTTTACAAAGAATTTATTTAGTGCGCTTTACCCGTTCATTAGCTTCTTTAATGCTGGGCGGCGTGCCCCTAACTCGTGGTTTGGAAGTGGTGGCGGAGGTGGTTGGCAATGAAGTTTACCGTGATTTAATAATACGCACTATTCATGAGGTAGAAGAAGGCAATTCTGTATCCACTCTTTTCTTAGAATCATCAGCTATGCCGGCTATGGTTTCGCAAATGATGGTGGTGGGGGAGAAAACCGGCCGCTTAGAAGAAATTTTAAATCGTTTAGGTAATTTTTACAGCCGCGAAGTGGAAAATGCTGTACAGGGTCTAGTTACTTTAATAGAGCCTTTAATTATGGTGATTTTAGGTGTGGGTGTAGGTATGATGGTTTCAGCTATTATTTTGCCTATTTACCAGTCAATCGGGAATGTATGAAAATAAATAACAATAGTGTATTTTAATGTGGACAAAGTTATCTGTTTATGCTATACTTTTAATACAGTTAAGAAATACTTAATTAATTTTTATATAGTTAAGCGTGGATATTGAGCTTATTAGCTTAATAATTTACAGCTAAAACTATAAACACAAGAAAGGAGGTGAAAAAATGACACAAAGAAAAGGTTTTACGCTTATTGAATTATTGGTGGTAATTGCCATCATTGGTCTTTTATCCACTTTAGCAGTAGTGGCTTTGAACAACGCCCGTGCTAAATCCCGTGACGCTAAGCGCGTATCTGATATTAAGCAGATTCAGACTGCTTTGGAATTACGTTTTGTTGAT
>CALFUV010000028.1 GCA_937929825.1 uncultured Patescibacteria group bacterium | reverse complement strand
ACCCACAGCTAAACGTCCGTATAATGATTCTAAAGCCTGTTTTTCCGAAAGCATTTTAACAATAATGATAGTGCTGGAAAAAGTTAAAGCTACCGCCACATAAGCCGCGCTAATAGATGCTAGGCCAAATAAACGGATGATTATAAAACCAATTGTGGCTGTAAAAATTACTTGCCCCAAACCAAGAGCCAATGAAGGCCGTCCTATTACTTTAAGCTTATCCAAATCAAGCTCCAGGCCTACCAAAAAAAGCAGGAAAGCAATACCAAAAGTGGATAAAACTTCCATGACCTCAGGTTCTGATATAAATCCCATGACAGCCGGGCCAAGTATAAAACCAGCCAGCACATAGCCTAAAATAAGAGGTTGCTTTAGCCAGCGGGCCAGTAGGCCCATAGTAGTGGCTGTAACTATAATAGCGCTGATATCAATAAATAATCTTTCTAAAGGCATAGTTAATAGTATAACAGATTATTGCCTGGAATAGGTATTTATGGTGTGGTATAATTTGAGCATATGCCTGATTTTTCAAGATTAAAGCCTCCTGCGCCAGAGCACCCACCGGAACAGGCTTCAGAAAAAATTTCTGAAGACAGGGAAAAATTTGAAATAAGCTTTGGTAAAAAAAGTGATGCGCTAACTACTTTAAAAGAACAGGTTTTACCTCAGTCGCCACAATCAACCTCCTATGTTTTAACAGAAGTTAGCGTTACTCAAAAAAAGGTGGAAAAAATATTGGAAGAAGGCTTAGAACAGCTGTATAACGAACTTAATCCTCAAGATCAGGTTAAGTTTCGCAGATTAGGAGAAGTTACTGCCGAAAAAATTACAGTTCTTTTAAATCAGGCCAAAATTAAAATAAGCGAGATATTGAATCTCATTAGGCAGTGGTTAATGTCGGTAACCGGTATTAATCGTTATTTTGTTGAACAGGAGGCTAAAATTAAAGCTGAAAAAATACTAAAAATAAAACAGGAGAAATAATTTGTGAAAGTTTTATTAGTAAGCTTAGTAATAATACTGACATTGGTTTTAGGGGGTGTAATTTTTTTTGCGCGTTTAATAATCAGGCGGCTGAATACTTTAAAATTAAGCGTTCAGTTGAATGTGCTGCAAATTTTATTGCCGCGTAGTGGTTTAGCCAGCGATGGTAAATCATCAGCGCCGGAAAAGACGGTAGCAGAACAATTAGCCATTGCCGAAGTTTTATGGTCAGCTATTGGCGGGCGTAAAGCTCAAGTAGGACTTAGTCATTGGTTTAAGGGTCGTGATGATCAGATATCTTTAGAAATGGTGGTACATAATAACCAGATTTCTTTTTATATAGTTACGCCGCTTAAATTAAGATCTTTTATTGAACAACAAATTAACGCGGCTTACCCTGAAGCGGTGGTGCAGGAAGTGCCTGATTATAATATTTTTCTGCCCCGAGGAGTTAGTTTAGGTGTAAGTTTACGTTTATCTCGTTCCTCAGCTTTTCCTATTAAAACTTATAAGGAATTTGAAGCTGATCCACTGGAGAGCCTGATTAATGCTATGTCTAAAGTAGAAGCGCCAGCTGCTGCTGCTTTACAACTGGTGGTGAGATCAGCCGCTAAAAGCTGGCGTCGTCGGGGAGTAAAAATTGCTTCGGCTATGCAACAAGGCAAAAGTTTGAGTGAAGTGGAAAGTGTTAATTTTTTGGGCAAACTTACTACTGCTTTGGGAGAATTTTTTGGTTCAGGTACACAGAAAAATAAGGAGAATAAAGAGCCTTATCGTTTATCACCTATGGAAGAACAAATGATTAAAGGGATTGAGGAAAAAGCTTCTAAAGCTGGACTTGATGTTACCTGTCGGTTAGTAGTTTCGGCTAAAGATCAGGCCACAGCTGAAGCGCATTTAAGTAATTTAGCCAATACTTTTAATCAATTTAGTATTTATCAGTACGGCAATCGTTTTGAATTACATCATCATTTAAGTCAGGCAACTTTTTTTTACAGTTTTATTCATCGTTCTTTTGAAGAATATAAACGTTTTGTGCTGAATACTGAAGAGCTGACAACTATTTTTCATTTTCCTTTACCCGGGAATGATAACCCTAAAATCAGGTGGTTAACTGCTAGACAAGCCCCAGCGCCTATTAATTTGCCCCAAGAAGGATTGCTTTTGGGTATTAATGAGTATCGTGGGCAAAAAATTGAAGTGCGTATGTTGCCTGCTGATAGAGCCCGGCATTTTTATGTTATCGGCAAATCGGGCACTGGTAAAAGTGTTTTTTTGGAAAATTTAGCTGTTCAGGATATTGCCAACGGTGAAGGTGTTTGTGTTATAGATCCGCATGGCGATTTGGTGGATGCGATTTTATCACGTTTGCCGCAGCGGCGTTTAGAAGACGTGATTATTTTTGATCCGGCAGATATTGAACGCCCACAAGGCCTTAATTTATTGGAATACGATCCGCGTTATCCAGAGCAAAAAACTTTTGTAATTAATGAGATGATTAAAATACTGGATAAGCTTTATGATTTACGTCAAACCGGCGGGCCAATGTTTGAACAATACATGCGTAATGCCATGCTCTTGATTATGGACGACCCAGCCAGTGGCGCCACTTTAATGGAAATATCCAAAGTATTAGCTGACGCTGATTACCGGCGTTATAAATTATCCAAGGTTAATAATCCGGTGGTTTATGATTTTTGGGTCAAAGAAGCTCAAAAAGCCGGCGGTGATGCTTCTTTAGCTAATATGGTGCCCTACATTACTTCTAAACTTAATCAATTTGTGGCTAATGATATTATGCGGCCTATAATTGGCCAACAGCAAAGCGCTTTTAATTTTCGGCAAGTAATGGATGAAAGAAAAATATTACTGGTTAGGTTAGCCAAAGGTAAACTGGGGGAGATAAACGCTTACTTGTTAGGTTTAGTGATTGTGGGAAAAATATTAATGTCTGCCTTATCCAGAACCGATGTGCCGGAATATCAGCGTCAGCCTTTTTATCTTTATATTGATGAATTCCAGAATTTTATTACTGATTCTATAGCAGTTATTTTATCAGAAGCCAGAAAATATCGTTTAAATTTAACAATAGCGCATCAGTATATTGGTCAGCTGGTAAATGGCAGTGATACTAAAATCAGAGATGCGGTTTTTGGCAATGTAGGGACTATTGCCTGTTTTAGGGTTGGGGTGGAAGATGCTGAATTTTTAAGCAAAGAGTTTGCTCCGGTTTTTTCCTCTTATGATCTTATAAATATTGAGCTTTTTCAGGCTTATTTAAAGCTTTTAATAAACAATACCCCTTCCCGGCCATTTAACATTAGTACTCTTAAACCAGAATCCGGCGATCCTTCTATACAAATAGCGGCTCGTAAAATATCCAGACTCAAGTATGGACGTTCACGAGCTGAAGTTGAACAGGAAATTATAGAACGGGCTAAGCGTTCTATGGTTCCGCCTGATGAAGCAATTGCTTCATCAGTTAAAACAGCTGTTTAAACACACAGCTTTATGACTGATTATATTATTTTATTGTTATTAATAGCCATAATTGGCAGTTTTGCTTATGGAGCATTTTTAGCTGCGCCATGGGTACCTATAAAAAAGCAAGATTTAGCCCGTTTAATAGCTTTGGCTAAACCAAAAGCAGGGGAGTGGTTATATGATTTAGGTTGCGGCGATGGCAGAATAATTATAACTGCGGCTAAAGATTATAAATTGCGAGCTTTAGGCTTTGAAGTGGCCTGGCTGCCATTTTTATTTACTAAGTTAAGAATATTATTAAGTGGTTTAAGCAAGTGTGTTCAAGTGACCTCGGCCAATTTTTGGAAAAAAGATTTAAACCCAGCTGATATAGTGGTTTGTTTTTTAACACCGCCGGCTATGATAAAACTTTTGCCGAAATTGAAAGCAGAACTTAAGCCCGGAGCTAGATTCATAAGTTATGCCTTTCCTCTGCCAGAGATTGATCCTGACGAAGTAAGTAAACCGCTAAACTCAGCCATTAGTATTTATCTGTATAAAAATATTGTTCACCCTGTGAATGAAACTGTGGATATTTAATTTGCCGTTAAAAGACTTGAACCATATACTATATAGGCATTAAAAATAAACGTTTTGTCATGCCTAAAAGGAGGGCCTAGCAAAACACAAGGAAACAAAATATGCCAACATCCTCAAAAATTGTTTTAATTCGACAATTAGTTGAAGCAGCCCGTAATAATCTTGATACAGCCACTCAGTTATTAAAAGATCTTGGAGCGCAGGAAGTTGAAAACAAACCAACTGTTAAAGCGGTAGGCGGCAGTGTGCAAAGAACTGAAGGCGGGGCAGTTATTATTGAGGGTGTTTTTGATGGGCAGAATATGGTTGGGCCTGATGGTAAATTATATAGTGTGCCGGCCAATTACGCCTCCAAATCAAAATTAGTAGAAGGAGATTTATTAAAGCTTACCATCAGTCCAGATGGTTCTTTTGTTTATAAACAGATTGGTCCGGTAGAAAGAGAGCGCATTGTAGGGATTTTAACTCGTGATGAGCAAACTGATGAATTTAGAGTATTGGCTAAGGGCCAGTTCTTTAGGGTTTTATTGGCTAGTGTAACTTATTTTAAAGCTAATGTTGGTGATGAAGTAGTTATTCTAGTTCCCAAAGGCACACCTTCTTCTTGGGCAGCGGTGGAAAATGCCATTCACAAAGAAAGTCAATCAGAGTTAGAGACTAAAGACAATCAGCAGATCCAGAACGAGAGTCAGAATGACCTTAAATCAGAAGCGGAATCAGCAGTGCCCGGATCACGTTCGCGTGGCCGGCCAAGAAAAAATCCTCTAATTTTAGAGGAACAAGCTACTAATGAACCTGAAGCAGTAGATTCTAATTTGGCCGCTGAATCTGTTGAAAAAGTAGAAATTTAATAAAAAATTAAGCAGGTATTTAATTAAACCGTCCTCCTAATATTAACAGGGGGTGGTTTTTAAAATTAAATTATTAAACATTTCCCTTATTAAGCTACTTCGGTTACAATAATTTTGTTATGACTACCGCCATTTACAGAAAATATCGACCGCAAACTTTTGCAGAAGTCATTGGCCAGCAGCATATTACCCGCACACTGCTTAATGAAGTTATAAGCGGTCAATTGGCGCATGCTTATTTATTTTGCGGTATGCGGGGCATTGGCAAAACTACTGTGGCCAGACTTTTGGCTAAGGCGGTAAATTGTGAGCAACTTGATAAAAAATCAGGCGAACCCTGCAATACCTGCTCAAGCTGTCAGGCGATTATTAACGGACGTTCTCTGGATTTGCTGGAAATAGACGCGGCTTCAAATAGGCGCATTGATGATATTAGGGAAATTAAAGAACACATTCCTTACGGACCAAGTTTAGCCAAGTATAAAGTGGTTATTATTGATGAGGTTCATATGTTAACACCCGAGGCTTTTAATGCTTTGCTAAAAACACTGGAAGAACCGCCGGCACATACTATTTTTATTCTTTGTACTACCGAAGTACATAAACTGCCGGAAACTATTATTTCACGCTGTCAGCGTTTTGATTTCAAAAGAATAAATTCCGTAGATTTACGTGAACGTTTAACTTCTTTGGCAGCGGCCGAAGGCGTGAAGGTGGCGCCAGCTGTTATTTCACAAATTGTGGAGTTGGCTGGTGGTTCTAGTCGTGACGCTGAAAGTTATTTAGGTAAAATATTATCTTTGGGAGAAAAAATAATAAATGAGGAACAAGCGGCTTTAGTCTTGCCTCGGGCTGATTTGAGTATAGCTTTAGATTTATTAGAGTATTTAATTACCCGTCAGCCAGCTCAAGCCTTAGAAGTTATAAATATTTTTACTGAGCAGGGGGGTGATTTATCTTATTTTTATAAGCAGGTACTGGGCTTAATGAGAAAGCTTTTATTAGTAAAATTAGGAGGACAACTGGCCAGTGAATCAGTTCAAGATCTGGTGCCGGAACATAAAGACAGATTATTAAGTTTAGCTGACAGTTTAACTCAAAGTCGTTTGCAAAATATGTTGCAACAGTGGTTGGAAGCAGAGGCGGCTTGGCGGACTGGTGATTTATGGCAGTTGCCTTTGGAATTGGCTGCTTTGCAAATCACCGGCGAGCCGATTAATCCCGATTTAATTACTCAAACAAAAGCCAAAGCTGTTCCACCAGCAAAAGAAATTTCTGCTAAATTACCAACAGACAACACCTCTTTAACTAATAATTTAACTGTGCAGGATATTGCCGAACGATGGGGTGAAGTAGTGGCCGGTTTAAGGGATTATAATCATTCTTTATCATTTATTTTATCAGTGGCTAAACCATTAAAACTGGAAGGAGAGACTTTAATTGTTGGTTTTACTTATCAACTGCATTTAGAAAGAGTGAAAGACCCTAAAATTGTGGAGGTTATTGAACAAGGCTTGCAAAAAGTTTTTGGCTTTAAGTTGCGGCTTAAAAGCCAGCCGCATGAACTTCAAAACGGCAGCGATGATTTATTATCCAATGTTTTAGGTACTTTTGGCGGACGGGTTATAAGTTAGCGTTTATTTGATTTTATTAATAATTTTAGTTATACTTCCAAATTATAGTTTTTGGTAAAAATAATTTAATAAATTTTAATTTTTTTAGATAACATTGGGGGATCGTCTAATGGTAGGACGCTGCGCTCTGGACGCAGTAATCATGGTTCGAATCCATGTCCCCCAGCCAGTATTAAATCTAAACCTACTTTGAACGAAATGGTTGACTAATAATGCGTTTGTGACGCGGAATCCCGGACCCGCGGCTTACCCATTGACGGCGACACAAAGCCCGCAAAAATTGACAAATCTTTTAACGGGCGCGCGCAAAAATCTTTTTCAATTAAGGAAACAATTTTTGCGGGATTTGCTTCCTTGCTAACGCAAGGACGAGCCGCTTCCCACCCCAACGCTCGGGCGCGGCGGGATTCCTCCCCCTCGCCCCCTCCTCCCGCCGCGCCCTCGCGGAAATTGACGAATGGGCAGAAATCTCGTATCATAATTTCACCAAGCTAAATTTATTATAGTAAAGTTTTATTATATGTCAAAGAATATTTCGGCAATCGCGAAAAATATGAAAAAATACCGCATCATGCTTGGTATCTCTCAAGACAAGCTATCAAAATTGGCTGGCGTAACTTTGCATACGATAACGAAAATAGATTCCAGTGCAACATCCGATCCTAGAATTGAGACGGTCAAAAAGATCGCAAAAGCGTTGAAAATTACGTTAGATGATCTTATTAAATAGTTTACGGCATTAACAATATAGAAATGAAACAAAGAACAATACATAAATCGAAATCGATTATCGGTATTATTGGAGGCCATACGCATAACACCAACGCTCAAGCTCTAAAAATTGCCGAAAAGACCGGAGAAAGATTAGCGCAACTGGGAATAGCCATCGCCTGTGGCGGCGAAGACGGAATTATGGAAAGTGTTTGTAAGGGCGCGAAAAAGTATGGCGGCGTTACTATCGCCATTACAAAAAGCAATAAAAAAGGTTTTGCGAATAAATTTATTGACTATGAAATTCCGACATCGCTCGATCTCGCGTTTATGAATGTACTCGCTTGGTCATCTGATGCTATTATCGCCTTTGACGGCCGCTTCGGGACAATGTGCGAGATCGGCCTGATTCTTGATATAGGCAGACCTTTAGCATTATTAGGAAAACATGAACTGATAAATTCCGGAAAGATAAAGGCGGAGAAATTTGTTCATCTCAAAGAATACACGGATGAAAATGTACAAAAAGCAGTTGAGTTTGTGGTTAGAAATATTAACCGATAATATCATGCCCTACTCAAGTTTTATTTTTGATGATGCAATTGCGGAAATTATAAAACTGATACGTCCCAAGACATTTTTAGATCTCGGTGCTGGCGCGGGCAAGTACGGCTTAATGGTAAAGGAAATCAATCCGTCCATTGAGACAATAGCCGTTGAGATTGAAGAAGATTATTTAGAAAAATTTAATCTCCGTTCAATCTATCAGAAGATATGGAATATCCCGGTTATCAATCTGATCCGGCCCGAATATTTTGACTCGCGCTTTGATATCATTATGGCTGGCGATATCCTTGAACATCTGAAAAAATCAGATGGTATAGATTTGTTGAATTTTCTGATATACCGAAGTCGGTGGATAATCGTAGAGTTTCCCCATCGTTATCTGCAAAATGCTGTGGACGGTTATAATTCCGAAGCGCATATTTCAGTTTGGATAGAGGATGATTTTCTTCCATTTGAAAGAACACGGATGTACGTGAAAGATACGCAGCGTCTTATTATCCTTCGGGGTTATTTAGAAAACGCTATATCGGTTGAGAAGATTGAACTTACCCTGAAGAAATATGAATAACAATAATCAATTAAAGATAGGGGCGTGCATGATGGTACATAATATGGCACCGTTTATCGGTGCCTGCGTAAAATCTTTGCAATGGGTTGATAGCATTTTTATTTTTGACGACCACTCGACCGATGGAAGTTTGGAAACTGCTCAACGATATTCCAGTGTGCCAATTAAATTTGAGCGGTCTTCGGCAAACGATGTCGCTTTCAGAAAAGGAGAATTAGAAAGCCGGAATTATATATTGACTCGTGCATTTCAAGAACTTGACGCTGACGCTATGGTGATTATTGATGCCGACGAGATGTTATCCTCTCTTATTAAGCCGAAAATTATTGATTTCCTTAATGATTCTACTGCCGATAGTATTGCGTTTTCAACATGGCATTTATACGACGAGAAACGCTATTTGCATTTTTGGGAAACCGCTATAAATGAAGTAAAAATGATTGATCCGCACACTCGAATAATTAAATCCGGAAAAAGATTTACGCCGCTGTTTAACGACGGAAGTCATCCGATATTGGAAGCGACATCTGCCACGAAGTGTTTTCATGGACCATACCATTTTCATTTGAAATATCATTGCCGGAGTAAATTTCCAAATTATTCAATTTATTTTTTACCAGAGCGGCCGACATTTTCCGATGTTGCTCCTTATCTTCGCGAATTACCTTTTAAGTTGCCTGAAGATATTAAATCGGCTTTATCGGTTATTGATTGGGACAAAATGCCTTTTTACAAAGAGACACCGCATCATGTATTGCAACGGGTAAAATTCGCCGATCCAAGCGAAGCGCTTATCCATCCCAAAGACAAACAAAATTTATGAGCAATCTTGAAAAAGGAAAAGATATTTTACTTTTTTATGAAAAGCATAAGTGGGACTACGTGGAGACATATTCCAAGCGAACCATCTCCGGTTTTTATTCGTGGTACACGCTTTTGGTTCGTGCTTTGAAAGAAAGCGGCTATAGAGTTTACGAGAATAATTACAATCTAGCACTGGCAAATCCTTCGTATCCGGTGGGAATAGTCGGCACGCCAGTTTGTATTCCGAAATGGAGCCTACCAAACCCAGCAATTCTTGGGCCGAGTATGTACGATCACCCCTCACAAAATCCGAATCTTATGCAAGATACCAGGTTTAAATATTATCTGCTGACTTGTGAATGGTTAAAAAATGTTTTTTCTCAAGTATATGGCGACAAATGTGTTCTTTGGTATGCCGGAATCTCAACGGACAAGTGGGTTGATACAAAAAAGCACATAAAATCCATTGATGTGCTTATTTATGATAAAATCAGATGGGAAAGAAAGAAAACAACCCCATTATTTCTAGAGCCAGTTAAAAATTATCTTGATGAAAGAGGTTTATCGTATTTTGTTCTCCAATATGGAGATATTACTCACGATACGTATAAAGATTTATTGAGCAAGAGTAAAGCAATGGTTTTTCTTTGTGAGCACGAGACGCAAGGAATAGCTTATCAAGAAGCTCTTGCCTCAAATGTTCCAATTGTTGCGTGGGATCACGGCTGGTGGACCGATCCAGTATGGCCAGCTTATGCCGAAAATCCGATACCGGCAACTTCGGTTCCGTTATTTTCTTCTGATTGCGGCGAGAAATTCAAAATGATTTCGGAGTTTCCGAAAGTTTTTGAAAAATTTTGGACGAGGCTGGACGATTATAAACCTCGCGAGTTTATTCAGCGAGAAGTTTCTTTTAAGAAATCGGCGGATACATATTGCAAATACTATTTTAATATTTAATAACAGCAATAATGTTCAAATATCAAAATATTTGGTTCGTAAATTTTCGCGGAATCGGAAATGGGGTTGTTATAGCCCCTCTTCTTCGGTGTTTTGAAAAATCATATCCGTCAGTGAATTATTACCATACTGAAAATCAATTGCTGTCTGATTCGTGGTTTGTTAAACAAGCTGGATTAAAAAATTTGAAAGGTTTTAGTTCGGCAGTATGGCGCCGGTTCAGAGAAGAAGATTGGGAAGCAATAGAATCATTTATAAGAGAAAAGGAGATTGAGCTTGTTATAAATCTGCGCAATGAGGGGCCGCGATATGATATCGGTTACTATAAGTTTAAAGAGAATGCGCCAAAGAAAAGAATGAATCTCGATTTTTGGGATTTAGATTTCGACGTTATTGAACGACGAACAGCTCATCAAAATTTAACTGGTGATATTCTCGCTTTATTTAGAGAACATGATATTGATGTTTCAGATTATAATTCCAAATGGTTAGAATCAATTTGTGAAAAAAAAGATAAGCGTAGGGATATCGGTTTTGGCATGGCGGCAAGTCAAGTTAATAAACGATGGCCAACTACTAAATGGATAGAACTTGCTAATATAATTCTTAGAAACTCAAAGCAGAATATCGTTCTTTTTCCTGGCATATCAGAAGATGAGAGAAAGGAAGCAAAACGCATTTTAGAAACACTTGGTAAAGAGAAATGTAAGATAATTCACGGACAATCTCTTCAAAACGTGGTTTTACAAATCGGCGAATTACTTTGCTTTGTTTCTAATGATAGCGGCCTACTTCATCTTGCGGCCGCTATAAACATTCCGCCCGTCGGATTATATGTAAGCACTAATTCTGAAATTTGGTCGCCGTATGACAAAACAAACTTTGCGCCTTGCCAGAATAATTTTATAAAAAAGTGTCCTGATCCGAAATCTCACTGCGGGAATTGTTTTCATTACTACGATGCTTGTCCAGCGATCGTGCAATATGGAGATGATATTAATCCTATTGATGTTAATGAAATTATCTCTCGCTTCGTTTGACT
>CALFUV010000027.1 GCA_937929825.1 uncultured Patescibacteria group bacterium | reverse complement strand
GTTAAAATAATTAATCCCCAACCTACCCAAAAACCAAGATTCCTAAATAAAAGCAAACGTGAAATACGCCACCACCAGTATATCTGTCCTATTATTACCGATCCACCGATGATGTACAATAGATACCCTGGAATTGTTTTCATTACCGCCCCACCGGTCAAAATAACGTGATAAACAATGCCAACCTCTGCCAAATAAACAAAACGATGAATGAACTTCCACCACTTTTTAAACTTGTGCACAGCCCAATCACTGGAAGTTACAGCCATAGCAACTAATATAGCCATAGACGGCAAGCCAAAAAGTATTGGATTAATAAAAGGATTTAATGTATAAAAAACACTCTGCCAAGCAGGCCAAGGATTAAAATAATCCAAACCAAAATAAAAACGCATTACACCTGTAGTATGAAAAAATATCAACACAAAGCCGGCCACACCCAAATTCCTGCGCCACAGCCATTGACCAGCTAAAGCGGGCCGAAATTTAAAAATTATACTCAAAAATAAAGAAACGGCCAATAAGGTTGTTCCGGCTAAAGCATGTGAGCGTACCCAAGCTGTTTCCCATACACCCGACTCATAAATGTAATACTGATAGAAAAATTGCGCTAACCAAAAAAAGATGGTAACGACAGTAACAATAATTAATCTCGACCAATGACCTGTTTTTAATATTCTATTAAATTCAGTTAAATTATGAGTTTGATTTAAGGTCATAATAAATCATAGTATACATTTTCTTTATGATTTTGTCAGATTCTTGACTCAATTTTACTTATTAAATAACCACTATTCATATATTCACAAAAAAGAAAGAGATAAATATTACCAAAAGATATGAAAAAGCCTTGAGTAATTTATAAATTATTCAAGTCGTAGATACTTTATATAAATTATATAAAAAGTTTTGGATAATTTATCTACAATAATTTCTCAATTATTAAACTTAATTTTATAACGCCAGTATTATCACCAGCTCTATAGGCTTCATTGACTCGTAAACAAAACTCAGTAATCAGTTCTCTGTTTTCTCTTAAAAAAACAATCACTTCTTCATCACTCCACTCGCCGGAAGTAAACTTATCTACTGCTTCCTTAATTAATGCTTTTTTATCACCAAATTTTTCTGTTGAAGATATTAAATAATTTTGTTCAGCCATATTTAATTTATAAATAAATCTATTTTTCCAGCGCACGTTGTTCTTTAACTTTTTGCCAAACAGCCTGCTTAATTTCTTCCATTACTTGTGGATTATCGCGTAAATATTGTTTAACCTGCTCGCGTCCTACACCTAATTTATTTTCGCCAAAAGAAAATGTATTGCCAGATTTTGTAATAATACCATATTGCAAACCAGTATCTAAAGCATCAGCCTGCAGACTAATACCTTCGTTATACATAATATCAAATTCCGCGTTCTGAAATGGCGGCGCGACTTTATTTTTAACTATTTTTACCTTAACGCGATTACCAACTACATTTTCTCCTTGCTTAATTTGACCTATACGACGTATATCAATACGTACAGATGAATAAAATTTTAAAGCCATACCACCGGTAGTTGTTTCCGGATTGCCAAAAAAAACACCTATTTTCATTCTAGTTTGATTAAGAAAAATAACCACTGTTTTACTCTTGGAAACTATAGCAGTTAATTTTCGCAAAGCCTGACTCATTAATCTGGCTTGCAAACCAACATGGTGATCACCCATATCACCTTCTATTTCCGCCTTAGGTGTTAAAGCGGCTACTGAATCAACTACTACCACATCAACCCCATTAGAACGAACTAAGGTGTCTACAATATCCAAGGCCTGCTCGCCGGTATCTGGCTGGGAAATTAAAAGTTCGTCAATATTAACGCCAATTTTTTTGGCATATACCGGATCAAGGGCGTGTTCAGCATCAACAAAGGCGGCTACTCCTCCCATTTTTTGTAAAGAAGCAATTACATGTAAGGTAAGTGTTGTTTTACCAGAGGCTTCTGGTCCAAAAACTTCCACTACCCGACCTCTAGGAACTCCACCTACACCTAAAGCAATATCCAGAGAAAGACATCCGGTTGGAATAGCTTCTACATCCATAGCATGAGCTTCGCCTAGTTTCATAATAGCTCCTTCACCAAAACGCTCTTTAATTTGATCAATAGCCATTTGTGCGGCTTTACTACGATCTCCGGTAGCGCTTGTGGCTGAACTGGCTGTTCTTTTGGTTGGTGACATAAGTGTTTAAATAAATTATCTTAAGATAAAACTACCTTATCTTAATCTTTGAAGCTCGTCAATCACCGCCAATCGTAGGTTCAAATTCATCAGTAAAACTATCAGGTAATGGAGAATAATATATACGACGCTCAATTACCACCTGACGACTTAATGACTTTTTGGCTTTAATGACTAAGTGATTTAAACCGGGACGTAAAGGTATTATTATTCTAAAATTTCCTGTTTCCGAAACTTGAATTGCCTCATTATTAACAGTTACCTCTGTCCCCGGTTTGGTAATACCAGACAAAACAAGAGATGAAGACGATGAAACTCCATCTGCCGACGGGCTGATTATTTCCAAATGTGTCGGCATAAAAATAGCGCGGGAGGCAACTAGTAAATAAAAAACCACTACTAAAGCAACTAATAAAAGAAGGGCTCGTCTCAGAGGGTGTATTGATTGATAGTTATTTATCAGTGGTCTTTGAGGTGGCTGTATTATTTGCGGCAAATTTGGTCCTGGATATTGCTCTAATAAATCATCAACTTCCAATTTAAGAAAAGTGGCATATTTTTTTAAAAAATAACGGCCATAATCACCAGCCGGCAAAACCTCCCACTCGCCAGCTTCCAAAGCAACCAAATACGCTTCTGGTATTTTAAGTTGCTTTGCCACAAAATTAACAGAGAAATGGCGCTCCTGCCGAGCTTGCTGTAAAATTTCGCCAACCGGAGCGGAACGCCTGATTTTCTGCGCTTTAAAACGAGACATACAATTTCAAACTCGGTTGCTAATTATTCTTATTCAATTCATCTTCCTTAACTGCTGACTGACTAATTTCAAAATCATCACCATTTTCCATTGATTCCTCAGATCTATCATAGTCTGACGTAAATTCCATACCTGAAGGCCTAACTAAAACTTCACGTGGTTTAGCTCCCTCCCCCGGACCTATAACACCACGCTCTTCCAGCAAATCAAGTAATCGCGCAGCTCGAGCATAGCCAACTCTTAAACGACGCTGTAAAAATGAAGCTGACGCTTTCTGTGTCCGAACCACTAATTCTTGAGCTTCAGCCAGCAAATCATCACCATCGCCAGAACCAAACCCTCCTCCTTCTAATCCACGGGTAGCTTTTTCTATTACTTGATCATTATATTCTGGCTTGGCTTTTTCTTTCAAAAATGAAGTGACTTTTTCAATTTCATTATCAGTTACTAAAGCGGCTTGTAATCTTTTTGGTTTTGATAAATCAGGCAAAACTAATAAACAATCACCCCGGCCTAATAATTTTTCCGCACCACCACTGTCCAAAATAGTTCTGGAATCAGTCTGTGAAGCTACAGCAAAAGCAATACGTGAAGTAATATTGGCCTTAATCAAACCCGTTATTACATCTACGCTAGGACGTTGAGTGGCCACAATCAGATGAATTCCAACAGCTCTAGCCATTTGGGCTAAACGAATGATAGCTGTCTCAACATCAGCTGCGGCCACCGCCATTAAATCAGCTAATTCATCAATAATAACCAAAATATATGGCATGGTTTCAGAGGTTGATTGATTGTAAGAAGATAAATTACGTTTGCCGGCAGCCGATAAAACTTTATATCGCCTATCCATTTCACCTACCACCCACTTAAGAGCGTTAATTGTTTTTGGCACATCAGTAATAACAGGTGTTAACAGATGCGGCACATCATTATAAGAAGCCAAATCTACCCTTTTAGGATCAACAATTATTAATTTAAGCTCATCAGGTGAATTTGTATATAGTAAAGATAAAATAATGCCATTTATACACACAGATTTACCCGAACCAGTAGCCCCAGCGATTAAAAGATGTGGCATACGATCAATGTCAGCAATTATTGACCGACCAGCCACATCTTTGCCCAAAGCTATAGTCAAATTACTCTTGCGTTGTTTAAATTCAGGCGAGGTTAATATTTCACGTAACGATACTGTAGCTACTGACTTATTTGGTACTTCAATACCAACTAATGATTGACCGGGTATAGGCGCCTCAATGCGAATAGGATGAGCTGCCAAAGCTAAAGCTAAATCATTAGATAAAGCGGTTATAGAAGCTAATTTTACTCCTTCAGCCGGTTTTAAGGTATATTGTGTGACTGTGGGACCAACATTAACAGAACCCATCTCCACCTCTATGCCAAAATTTGCCAATGTTCTTTGAATTTTTTCCTGATTAGCTTCAATATCACCGACATTCGGCTCGCCATCATGTTCAATTAATAAATCTAGGGGGATTTCCACTTTTGGTGCTTTAGTTTTCTTAATTTCTAAAAGTGGTGGCTGGGTCTTAGATTTATTGTCTAAATCAACAGTGTTTACCATAGAACGACTTTCAAATTGTTTGGTCTCCAAAGGAGAAAAATCCTTTTCACTAACAAGAGTGGCTGATTCGATTGAGGAACGTCTATTGTAATTTATTGGAGACTTGGTAGAACTGAGTTTGCTAACTATTGACCAAAAACTATGCCACGGCGCAGTGGCTTTAGCGGCCAGCTCGCCTAATGATGTTTCAAATAAAATAAGTATTCCGCCAATAGAAAAGGCTGACAAAAAAACAATGGCCCCCCATTTACCCAAAGCTTGCATTAAAGGATAAAAAACTATGTAACCTAAAAAACCGCCACCATTTCCCTGGCTAGCGGCAATTCTGCCTTGATTAATTTCATAACCGCTATGAATTAGAGCTGTCGTACCAATAATCAACAAAGCAAAACCAAAAAATTGTCTAGGTCTAAGTAATTGTTCAGTTACCAAAAAAACATAGCCCCATAAAATTAAAGCTAAGGGAATAACGTAAGCCACCCAACCTAATCCAATAAACAAAAAATTCTTAATAAAATTTCCTACCAAACCAGCCAAACCAAAAAAAGAAAAGAATAATATTAAAGCTAAAGCAAACAAAAAAATTACTGCTAAACCATGTTTGGTATATGGAGCCAATCCTTGGGTTGAACTAATTTTAGAACGATCAGAATCTGTTTTTTTTCTCGCCATATATTAAAAATAAGGTAATTCAAGTATTACTGCACCTAAGATAACAAACTTAATTATAACTGGAAAATAAGCTAAAAGCCAGACTTAATCAGGGTTATTTATAATTTAAAAATCAACACCCCCGCAGCTAGCAGGGGTGTGTAATATAAATAATAGAATACAAAATTCTCTAAATATCCTCATCTTTGCTGATATTTTCGGGCATTAAACCAATTTGTGAAGTCATAGCCTCAGCTTCGGCGGCGGCTATAGCCTCAGCTTCGGCAGCGGCAGCTGCTAATCTAGCTACTTCTTCAGCTCGCTTAGCCTCTTGTTTCCTAAACTCCTCCATAGCTTCACTTAGCTTCTCTTTAAGTTCGCCATTACCAGTGCCCGCGGGAATCAAACGTCCAATAATAACATTTTCCTTTAAGCCACGAAGATGATCAATACGGCCATTTACAGCAGCATCAATAAGCACCCGGGCGGTTTCCTGAAAGGAAGCGGCAGACAAAAAACTATCAGTTGATAAAGAAGCTTTGGTAATTCCCAGTAATAAAGTATCACCTTTAGCCAGCTCACCACCTTTAATTTTAGCCGTTTCATTTGCCTCAATAAATTGTGCGATTGTAACAATTTCACCAGGCAATAATTCAGTAGCACCAGAATCTGTTACATAAACCCGAGAAAACATTTGTCTAATAATAAGTTCAATATGTTTGCTATTAAGTTTCTGCCCTTGGGAAGAGTAAATATACTGAATTTCTTTCATAATATACCGCTGAACAGCCTCCTTACCGCGAAGAGCATAAAGCTCATGCAAATCCAAAGATCCTTCAGTTAATTGCTGTCCCTTAGATACTTCATCACCATCTTTTATCCATAAAGAAACACCGGGCGGTACAATAAATTCTTTTATCGTATTAACTTCACCGGTTAAAACTATCTGCTGATCAGTAACTTCTTTAACTTTAGCATCCCGGGAAGCTGTTATTTTTTCTTTATCAGTTTCAATTAACGGCTCACCAATTTTTACTTTAACTCCTTTTTTAACCAAAACTTTAGGATTTTGATAAACAGATAAATTAATAGTTTCTTCAAAATTATCCAGATAACTAAGTTTGATTAATTTTTGTCGTCCTTGATGTATTACTTCAACCTTACCGGCTCCCGGCGCCAGTAACCCCGGCCTTTTCACCGGCCTAGCTTCAAATACTTCTTCCACCCGTGGCAAACCCTGAGTAATATCCTCAGCTGAAGCTACACCACCAGTATGAAATGTTCTCATGGTTAATTGAGTACCGGGTTCACCAATTGATTGAGCCGCAATAATGCCAACTGCTGTACCAAGCTGCACTAAAGTATTAGTACCCAAATCTAACCCATAACAACGCTGACAAACTCCTCTAGTTGTCTTACAAGTCAGCAATGATCTTATTCTAAATTCTGGCAATCCTAATTTATCTATCTGAGCCGCCAATTCAGGAGTAATTAAATCATTCTTTTTACATATTACCTCGCCTTTATCGTTTTTTACTTCCTGTAAAGAATAACGCCCAATAGCATAAGTCCCTATACCTTCTCCCATTTCTTCACTTTCCGCTTGGATTATCAAAAACCCTTCCTTATCGCCGCAATCTTTTTCTACTACCACAATATCATGTGAAACATCTACCAAGCGACGAGTCAAATAACCAGCATTGGCAGTACGCAGAGCTGTATCGGTTAAACCCTTACGTGTACCGTGGGTAGAAATAAAGAATTCCAACACATCAAAACCTTCTTTAAAATTACCCTTCACCGGCAATTCAATGGTTTCGCCGGCGGGATTTGTCACCAATCCTTTCATACCCATCATTTGGGTAATCTGAGCCCAACTACCCCGAGCTCCTGATTCAATCATGGAAAAAACAGAACCACGGGCAGGTAAACTAGCTCGAGAAAGTTCAGTTATCTTTTCTTTAACTCTGGCCCAAATTTCAATCACTTTGGCTTGCCTTTCTTCATCTGTCAACAAACCTTGCTGGTATTGATCATAAACTTCCTGAACCATACCTTCAGCTTGACGATAAATATCCTGTCGTTGCGGCAAATCAGGAATATCTGACATACCCCAAGATAATCCGGAAATAGTTAAATATTCAAAGCCTAATTCTTTGACTTTATCCAAAAATTTGGCAGTAGCATCAACACCAAATCTACGCAATGATTCAGCCACCAAACCTTTCAAGGCTTTTTTGTCAACTGTTTTATTAAAATATCTCAATTCCGGATGCAATACTTCATTAAATAATAATCGACCAACACAAGTAATCACACGCTCACCCAAATTAAGTCTTACCTCAACCGGTTCTTGTAAACGGATAATTTTGCTTTGATATGCCAAAATGGCTTCTGATTCACTACTGAAGATTTTGTACTTTGTCTGTTCTGCTGTTTTTTCCATATTAGTCATATAGTAACAACCTAGAACTATATCTTTTTCTGGATTAGCCACAGGCTCACCAGTAGCTGGTTTGAGTAAATTTTTTGCTGATAGCATTATTTCTCTAGCTTCCCATTTAGCTTCTTCGGTTAAGGGTACGTGCACGGCCATTTGGTCGCCGTCAAAATCAGCGTTAAAAGCCGGACACACCAAAGGATGAACCTGAATAGCCTTACCTTCTATTAAAATCGGTTGAAAAGCTTGGATACCAAGCCTATGTAGAGTAGGCGCACGATTAAGTAAAACATGAGCACCTTTAATTATCTCTTCCAAGATATCCCAAACCTCGCTCCTGCCTGATTCAATAAAACGATTAGCTGAACGAACATTATGCACCAGCTCTCGACTAATCAGTTTAGAAATAACAAATGGCTTAAACAGCTCCAAAGCCATGCGTTTAGGCAAACCACACTGATGAAGTTCAAGTTTGGGGCCAACCACAATAACCGAACGTCCTGAATAATCAATACGTTTACCTAATAAATTTTGACGGAATCGACCCTGCTTACCCTTTAAAATATCAGCTATGGATTTAAGCATACGACGTTGACCAGTGGAAGCGGTTACTGTTTTACCGTGACGAGCACCATTATCTATTAACGCGTCCACAGCTTCCTGCAACATACGTTTTTCGTTACGGCAAATAACTTCGGGGGCATTTAACTCCATTAAACGACGTAAACGATTATTACGATTAATAACACGACGATAAAGATCATTTAAATCAGAGGTGGCAAAGCGACCGCCGTCAAGCTGAACCATTGGCCGTAAATCCGGAGGTATAACTGGCAAAACGCTGATTATCATCCACTCTGGCCGCAAACCAACTGACTGTAAACTTTTAAGTAATTTCAAACGCCTGATTGTCTTTCGGTGCTTAGCGGGCAGTGTTTCTTTAGCTTCGTTTTCCAATGCTTTAATCTCAGCTTTCAAATCAATTTGTTGTAATAATCCTTGAATAGCTTCTGCGCCAATCGAGGCTTCAAAAACTTGGCCATATTTTAGAGATAAATCCTGATACTGGCTTTCCGAAATAATTTGCAAAGGTCTTAATTCTTTAAGTTCTTTGCGAGCTATTTCAAAAGCTTCTTCCAGTTTATTAAGACGCTCTTCCATTAGACTAATGATCGACTTTTCTTCTTGTTCTAATTCTTTACCTTGTAATTTTTTACTAATCTCAATTTTCTGACGTTGAGCATCAGCTTCAATAACTTTACGTTTTGATTTATATTCAGCAGTAACTTGATCAAGCAAATTTTTCTTTTTTTCCTCATCAACTTTGGTAATAATAAAACTGGCAAAATAAATAACTTTTTCCAATTCCTGAACCGATAAACCAAGCACCAAGCCTATTTTTGAAGGCACTCCTCGCAAAAACCAAATGTGAGAAACCGGGGTGGCTAGGGCAATATGTCCAAATCTTTCTCGTCTGACTACTGATCTGGTAACTTCCACACCACACTTATCACAAACAATACCACGATAACGAATGCGCTTATATTTTCCACAATAACATTCCCAATCTTTGGTGGGCCCAAAAATACGTTCATCAAACAAACCATCTTTTTCCGGTTTTTGTGTGCGGTAATTAATGGTTTCCGGTTTTGTTACTTCACCATAAGACCATTTTTTTATATCCTCAGGCGAAGCTAACTTTAGCCTAATGGAGTCAAAATCGTTTGATTGAAGCGATTCTCTTTCTGGAAACATATAATTATTCTCCTTCCTGTGATTTAGGGGTCGACTCTGATTTATCCGATTCTATTATTTTACCTTCTTTCAAAAGTTCAACTTCCAAACCTAATCCTTTAAGTTCCCTGACAAGAACATTAAAAGACTCCGGCACGTTTAATTTACGAATAGGTTCACCTTTAATTATTGATTCATAAGCTTTGGAGCGACCGGGTACATCATCTGATTTAATGGTTAATATTTCCTGTAAACTATGAGCTGCACCATAAGCCTCTAAAGCCCAGACTTCCATTTCCCCAAAACGCTGCCCGCCAAACTGCGCTTTACCTCCTAGGGGCTGTTGGGTTACCAAAGAATATGGGCCAATAGAACGCTGATGAATTTTATCTTCCACTAAGTGATTAAGTTTTAACATATAAGCTACACCAACTGTTACTTTTTCATCAAAAGCCTCGCCGGTACGACCATCATACAAAGTAATTTTTCCGTCTTCCGGTAAACCGACTTTTTTAAGTTCCTGACGAATAATTTCCTCTGGTACTCCATCTAACGCTGGTGTAGCCACATAATAACCAAGAGCTTGTGCCGCCATACCCAAATGGGTTTCCAAAATTTGTCCTAAATTCATACGAGAAGCTACGCCTAAAGGATTCAAAATTATATCAACTGGTCGCCCGTCAGGTAGAAAAGGTAAATCTTCCTGAGGAACAATCCGGGAAATAACACCCTTGTTACCGTGTCGCCCGGCCATTTTATCGCCTACTTGTATTTTTCGCAATTGAGCAATAGATACTTGAATGGATTTTATTACTCCTGAAGATAATTTATCGCCGTTTTCGCGGCTGAAAATTTTAATATCCACTACTTTACCGTGTTCACCGTGTTCTAAATATAAAGAACTATCACGTACATCTTTAGCTTTTTCTCCAAAAATGGCCCGCAAGAGCTTTTCTTCGGCTGACAGTTCAGTTTCACCTTTAGGTGTAATCTTGCCCACTAAAATATCACCTGAAGAAACCTCGGCGCCAATACGAATAATGCCCTCTTCGTCAAGATTTTTAAGTTTTTCTTCACCAACATTAGGAATATCTCGCGTTACCACTTCTGGTCCCAACTTCGTATCTCGTACATCAATGGTGTAATCCTCTATATGAATAGAGGTATAACGATCATCACGAACCAATTTTTCAGATAGTAAAACTGCGTCTTCATAATTACCACCCTCCCAAGACATATAAGCCACCACCAAATTCTGTCCCAAAGCCAATTCTCCTAATTCAGTAGCCGCTCCATCGGCTATTACTTCACCTTTTTTAACTCGCTGCCCCTTGCTCACTAAAGGTTTATTATTAAGACAAGTGGAAGCGTTAGAACGCATAAATTTCAATAATGAATAAACATGTGTTTTGTTTTTTTCATCCTTTATTTCAATCCTATCAGCTTGTACTAATGTTACTTCCCCATCAACCTGCGACAAAATAGTTTGCCCTGAATCTTTGGCTGCCTTGGCTTCTACTCCTGTACCTACCAAAGGAGCTTGTGGGCGAACACATGGCACGGCTTGTCGTTGCATATTTGTACCCATAAGCGCGCGCACCGCGTCATCATGTTCCAAAAAAGGAATAAGAGAGGTGGTAACTGAAACTATTTGCTTAGGACTTACATCCATACAATCAACTTTAAAACTGAAATCAATAGTTGGCTCCCCATGCTCTCTAACCTCCAGTCTGTCATTAATAAAATAACCATTTTCATCAATTGGTGTAGTAGCAGCGGTTGTTACCAGCTGCTCTTCTTCAAAAGCATCCAGCCAAACTATTTCATTGGTTACACGAGGTTTAATAGGCAATGAACTTAGCTTCACTTCTTTTAATCTCTGGGCGATGTCTGAAGTTATTTTCTCCCCGGCTTTAGCAATTACATAACCGCCTTCATTAGTTATATCCTCACGTAAAATTTCACCTACAGCCGACTGACCGTCGTTAGCTATATCATGTATAACTTTGCGAAAAGGGGTCTCAATAAAACCATAACTGTTAACGCGAGCATAAGATGCCAAATGCCCCACCAAACCAATATTTGGGCCTTCAGGCGTAGCAATTGGACAAATACGCGAATAGTGAGTCCGGTGTACATCACGTACATCAAAACCAGCCCGCTCACGCGATAATCCACCAGGGCCCATAGCTGAAAGCCTCCGCTTGTGTTCCAATTCAGCCAAAGGATTAGTTTGGTCCATGAATTGGGAAAGTTGAGAAGACATGAAAAATTCTTTAATAGCACCAATTATTGGCCGGGCGTTAATTAATTGATTGGGTGTTAAAGTGGCAATATCCTGTGTTGACATTCTGTCTTTAACAATGCGTTCTAATCTTGCTAAACCAACACGAAATTTATTTTGTACTAATTCTCCAACAGCGCGTACGCGTCGATTGCCAAGGTGATCAATATCATCAGGTTCGGTTTGAGTATTATTAAGTCTAATAATTTCCTTAATAATCATGACTAAATCTTCCGGCCTTAAAACACGAGTGGCTTTATTATTGGGTATATCAAAACCAAATCTCTGATTAAGTTTATAACGTCCTACCCGTCCAAAATCATAACGTGCAAAATTAAAGAACATATTGTGTATAAGCTGCTTAGCATTATCAACTGTAGCCAAATCGCCCGGACGAATACGTTTATAAACTTCTATTAAACCCTCAGCTTCGTCTTTAGCCAAATCTTTAGCTAAAGTTGCTTCAATATATTTATTATCAGGATGAGTATCAACATCGGCAAAACGAGATTTGATATCATCATCACTGGAAATTCCAAACGCTCGCATTAAAGAAGTAGCAGCCACTTTTCTTTTACGATCTATTTTTACCCAAATAACATTATTGCCATCAGTTTCAAATTCTAACCAAGCACCTCTGTTCGGAATTATCTTGGCGCCATAATAACGACGCCCACGTAAAAATTCCGAGGTAAAGAAAACTCCGGCTGAACGAATCAATTGCGAAACCACCACACGCTCAATTCCGTTAATCACGAAGGTTCCCCGCGGTGTCATTATAGGAAAATCACCCAAATACACCTGCTGTTCTTTTATTTCGCCCGTTCGTTTATTCACCAGCTGCGTTTTAACTCGCAAGGCAGATTCAAAGGTTGTATTTTTTGCTCGAGCCGTTACTTCATCAAATTTGGGATCATCCAGTTTATAATCTAAAAAATATAATTCCAGATCACGTCCAATAAAATCCCGAATAGGGCTAATCTCATCAAATAGCTCTTTAAGTCCTTCAGAAAAAAACCAATCATAAGAAGAACGCTGAATCTCAATCAAATCAGGTAGGGGTATAGCGTCTTTAATAGGAGTAAAGGTGCGGCGGTTTCTTAAACCGACCAGTGAATCATTTTTTATAATAGACATAAAAAATTACCCCTTCCCAATAAACATCTTTATTTATGGGAACGAGTTTGTGTTTAATTTAAAATTCAGCTAAAAAATAAAGACGCATGAAAAACGGGCGTCAATATTTGCTTTTTAAAATAAGCTGATTCACAAAAACAGGGTACATCCCTGTAGAATTTTGCGAAAAATGTAATGTTGAGTTTAACAATAATAATTATTAGTGTCAAGCTGTCAAGCTGGTGGAAAAATTAAAACTAAATAAAAATAATAATTTTGGCTAATATTAGCTATTTTATTTAATATTAGCCAAAAAATTAATAAAAGTTATCCACAACACTAAATTTATCTTTCCTTAAATAAAAATACTCTCACCATTTTCAGTAGTCTACTTATTAACAAAGACGCTATTAAAATCAACAAAGGAATAAAATCAACTATTAAATAAAAATAAAAAACCAAATAACTGCTACTTAATAATATTTATTCATCAACTAATCAATAAAAGAGGTCGGCTCTAAAAAAACCAAGCAACTCTTGATTTGATGATTACTTTTAAAATTATCTGTGATATAAATTATGATGCCTAAAAAATAAACTAAAGCTCTCAAATAACTTATACAAATCACATAATGCCAGGTAACTTTTTTAATTATTTTCCAAATCAGCCAACTGTTCTCTGACTACCTGTCTATCATCCCAAGGAATTTTTTTATTATTTGCCACACACATCCACTGCTCAGCTCCTTTACCGGTAATGACTACTACATCTCCCTCTCTGGCAAGAGTTAAGGCTTTATGAATAGCCTCACGACGATTTTCAATAATCCAATAATCTTCGCCTTCTTTTTTTTCTGTCTCTTTTACTCCCTCCGCCACCGCCTCCATAATTGAACGCGGTGGTTCATCATAAGGATCCTCGTCGGTTACTATAACGTAATCAGCATACTCACCGGCTAATTTACCTAAAATAGGACGCTTGGCCTTATCCCGTCCACCACCACACGAACCTAGCACAGCTATAAGTCTACCTTCTCTCTTAAACGTCTTGTAAACAGCCTCGAGCGATTCAGGTGTATGTGCATAATCCACTACTATAGAAAAAGGGTTCTGTTGAATAAATTCCAATCTACCCGGCGTCCCTTTGTAACTTTCTAAAACTTGGACAGATTTTTTTAGACCAATACCTAAGGCCAAAGCTGTAGTCATGGCAGCTAAAGCGTTATAAGCATTAAACTCTCCTCCTAAGGATAAATTTACCTCAAAGCCATTAACTTCAAAAATTGCTTGATAGGGGGATATTTCCTTAATACTTCCTTTAATAATTTTTTTTGTCTTATTATTTTCAGAATTTTGAAAAGTATATCCCCAAATATTCGAGCCTGATTGATTTATGAAATACTGACTTGAATCATCATCTAAATTAATAATTGATAGACCGTTTTTTTTAGCTACTACCTTAAACAGCCGTATTTTAGCGGCACGATATTTTTCATAACTGCCGTGCGCTTCCAAATGTTCAGGAGATAAATTTGTAAAAACAGCTACTTGATAAGGTAAACTAACATGACGCCATTGTGCTAAACCCTCGGAAGAAGTTTCAATAACAACATGACTACAACCCTCTTTTACCGCCCGACGTAGAAACTTTTGCATATGAACACGTCCGGGCATGGTCATTTTTAAATTATTTAACCAGTTTTTCTCGCCAATAGCCATTAAAGCTGTGGAAACAAGAGCAGTTTTATGCCCCGAACCCTGCAGTAAATACCAAAGCATGTTGGCAGTAGTGGTTTTACCCTTGGTGCCGGTAATACCAATTATTTTTAAATATCGAGCGGGTAAACCATAAAACAAAGCAACTAACCAAGCCACTGTCCAATGATAAAGTGAAAGTACGGGCGCAGGCAATAACGTTCGGATAAAGCGCTTAAATTGCATAAACAATTAATCCTGCCTGCTTTTTCAGGGAGGTTTTAGGGTTGGGGTGAAGTTACCGATTCAGTATTGCCGCTACGAATATTTTCCATTAACTGCTTTATTTGTTCATTATCAGGATTCAACTCCAAAACTTTTTCCAATTCAGCTAAGGCTTTTTCCTTTTCGCCTCTTTGCTGATAAACCAAACCTAAACCAAAATGAGCGTTGGAATGGTTGGGTACCAAGCGAGTTATAGTTATAAAAGCTTCTTCAGCCTTATTGTAATCGCCAGTGTTATAAGCTAAACTACCAAGCTCAAAAAGAACATCAAGATCCTGAGGAATGGAAGCTCGCAAACGTTCCAGTTTATCTATAGCCTCAGAAAATTTGCCTTGCAATTCTAAAGCTAAAACTTCCTGAAAGTGTGCCGGAGAATAATCAGGTTTAAGAGCTATAGCCCGACTAAATTGTTCCAAAGCCCGGCTTAACTGTTCAGAAGCTTCCAGCTCTAAACGACTTTTTTGTTCAGGTGTAGATTGATTGGCCTGCTGTGTTAAGCGACTAGCTGAAATCAAATATGCTTTACCAAGTTCGGTTAATAGAGCAGGATTAGTTGGATCTAGTTCTACGGCCTTTTGGAAAGAACTTATTACCCAAGGCTCAGCATCACGCGCAAACAAAACAGTACCCCGGTAAATAGAACCAAGTACTTCCCAATTAGCCACACTTTGACTCGCCAACTCGGTAGCTGAACGAGCGGCAGCAATAGAAGAAGCAATGTATGTTTGCAACCTTAAAACCTGTAAATCACGCTCTTCTTGATTCTCGGAAACTGGTTGATTAGCCTCATAATTAGCCATGCCTAGATAAACTTGAGCTAAAGTAACACGATAAGTGTCCCGCCAAGGATTAAGATTTATGGCGTTAAGTAAATGTGTTTCCGCTTGTCTTAAGCCTTCAATAGTTAGCTGTTGACGCTGAGCTTTGGCATATGCCACATCAGCCAGCCAAAATCTACCCATACCCAACCAAACAGCCACAGCCAATAAAACCACCACCGCCAATCCAAAAGAGAAAGAGAGTGAGGTTCGAGGAGAATCAGTAAGAGATAATTTTCTTTCTCCAGAACTTGATACCACAGCCAACAACCCAAAAACCAACCAAGTCATCACGGCTAAAACTGTATTCAAGAAATAAAATACTTGGGCTAATAATAAAATTACAAAAGTCGTAACAATAGCTGCTTTCAAATACCAATCTTCGGCTTGTTTATCCCTTAACGAACGCCAACATAAATAAAGACCAGTAATTAAAGTAGCCAAATATGCAGTCAAACCTATAAAACCGGTGGTACTTAAAAGTTGTGCTAATTCAGAAGTAGCCCGGTCAAAACGAAAAGCCCAAAAATTGGAATCATTAAAACCTTCCGGTTTAAATTTGGAAAAACCATAATTAAAAGTATCCGGCCCAGTGCCCAGCAAAGGATTACTTTTGGCGTTCTGGATAGCAATACGCCAACTGGCAGGTAACGAAAGATTTACTTCTACCGGCACGGAGATGCGAGTAATATTAACTAACACAATCGGCCAAGCAATCAAACTTAAAATAATGGCAATGGCTGGAATAACTGTCCATTGAAAACTAGTACTTTCATTTTTATAGAACAACAACCCCAACCAAACCAAAGAACCGACTCCCAAGCCAAGCCAACCTAAATGATAATCAACCATGAAAATCAAAACTATAATCAAAACGGCCAACAAAAAACTTAAAATACGCAACCAAGATTTAACCGCGCCCCGAGCCAAATAAATTGCCATTGGAAAAGAGGCCGCCAAAATCAATACCACTGCGTTTAGTGCTCCACCAAGAGGTGTAAAACTCGATATTTGAGCAAAAGCAAATGGCAATAAACGAGCACCTAAAAGTTGTAACAATAAAATAATGCCGCTTAAACCAACACCACTTAACCAAGAGCCAACTAACCAGTGAATTTCCTCACGAGTACGAATACTAACTGTTACTAAAAAGAAAACAAGTAAATAACCCAGCAAACTTAATAATCCGCCATTAAATCTACCATAAAAACCCATGATGGAAGTAATAGGATCAATCGATGTAAAAACAGACGCTACTGTAACCGCTAATAAAGCCAGGATTGCCCAATTAAGAGGTGATTTTAATAATTGGGCCTGGCGGCTGGCAACAGACTGGGAAAACCAAACTACCAACAGTATAAAACCAAGCCCTATTAGCAATGTTTGCTTACTTAATTCAAAAGCCTCATAAGTAAAAGGTAGGAAAAATAAGGGTATTAAAAAGGCCAACAACCTCAACCCCCATTGATTCACTTTTTTTAATATACCAACAACACCTCCTTCGGCTGAAGATGAGGTTGATGAGAACATAGAGGTAATTTGACTTAGATGCATAGTATTTGACAGCTCAAAAACCTTTTTTAAAAGAATAATTGAGCAAAGTTAATGTTTACTAATTAAATTAATAATACAAGTAATATTATATAACAAATCAATTATAACCGCTAATTAGATGTTGTAACAAGACTTAAGATATTAAATTCTAATACTATTATAAATCTAAATAAACTCCATAAATTTGAGGCAGTGGCGTAACGATACGAGCATACGATTTAGTTTCAAGTCACCACGCACGCGAGGCGTGCGATTAGTCCGTTTGCTGTTCAAAATATGAATTGTGCCCTCGCCAGGAATCGAACCTGGATCCCAAGCTCCGGAGGCCTGTGTTCTATCCATTGAACTACGAGGGCCTGAATTTTTATTTAAAGTTATTAGCAATAATATTTTGTGCCAAAGCCATATCCTCCGGACGGCCAAAATCCAACCAATAATCGCGTAAAGGTACTATTTTAACTTTTTTATTTTGTGCCAAAGCAGTAATGGCGTCAGTTATTTCATATTCACCGCGGGGCGATAATTGAACATTTCCAGCCGCAGTCCAAATATCCGGAGTAAAACGATACAAACCAGCATTAATTAAATTAGTAACTGGGTTGGGTACTTTTTCATCTATTCGCATTAAAAAACCATCAATATCAGTTACTAGTGTACCAAATTTTGAAGGTTCATCTACTTGTATAGCCGCCACATAATTATATTCTCCGTTATTTTGAGTAAAAAAACTTAAATCCCTGACTGAATATAAATGATCACCATTAACCATTAAAAATGGCTGTTCACCTATCAAGGAACGTGCAGCTAATAATGGCATTAGCGAACCATACTTTTCACGTCCAACTACGGTATATTGATTTACAATTTGTAAACTAATAAATTCTTCTTTATATTCCTGAACAAACTTTTCAAAAGCTTCTGATAAATGACCAATAACTAGAATAATGGGTCGTAAATTAGCAACCTGAATATGTTTAAGTAAATAATAAAGAAATGGTTTACCTGTCACTCTAATTAAGTGCTTGGGTATGTTTTCTGATAATTCTTTCATTCTGGTGCCGCGACCGGCAGCGGCAATAATTATCGGAATCATAAGAATAGATATAAAAAACTGAGAGTAAAAATATTTTAAACTGCTCTGTTTAATATCTGACGCGAGTGTTCACGCCAATGTATGGCTAAAAATGGACGTTGATCGTTTTCGTGAAATTTTAAAACACTATCATTAACTACCACGGCCGATGAACCATCCCCTAGGCGCGACTTAGGATGACTTTTTATAAGTTTTAATTCAAACCAACGGGCTAAATATTCTAACATATTTAAAGGTTTTAATGCCAAAAACCTCTCTAATAAAGAGATTTGACTCTTTTTTAATAAATTTTCACTTGAATCTAATTGCCAAATTTTTGAGGAATTGGGCAAATGATTCTCCAGCCAATAATTGGCGCGTAAAAATTCAGCCAAAGATAAATTACCGGCCAGCTGACGCAAGCTAACCAGCCAATAAGTTAAATAAGGATCATCGTCATAAGCCAAGGACTGAATATTCAAATGATCATCTGCTAAATAAAAAGATAAACATATTCTGTTAGTCACTTTTCTACCGTATCTACGCCAACCAAGTAATTGTATTAAAATAATGGTTATTAATCTCACAAAAAAAATCCTGCCCTGCCGAACAATTATCAAAAAATCAATATCACTTTCTTGTTTGGCATTATTTAAAGATAAAGTATTAGCCAAAGCAACTAAACGCACAAAAGGGAGAGCAGCAATAAGTCGCGCTGCTTTTTCAGCCCTTCTTTTTTTGGCAATAGACCAACGCGCGCGTTCCATCCTAATACCAACTAAAGGAGGTGAATCAGCTAACTGCCAAAAACCATTATTCACAACCACCCAACCTGCACCTTTCAAAGCTTGGAGTGTTTCCTCAATTTGTCGGTAACTAATATTTGCCGGCAAAGTTTCCTCCTGCCACAAAAAAAACCAACATTCATAGGTGGTTAAAGGATACTGCTGTAAATCAAACCAGCTCAATGTTCTTAAAACGGCTTTTGATAAATTATCCATATTTTTAATCACGCCAATGGCGCAAGGTTTTGTACAAAAAATATAAAGTTGAATAAATAGGAAAATCAAAAGTTCCGGCAGATTCATAATATTCGCCTCCCCAGCCTAATTTAAAACGTGAAAAACCAGTCCAGTTTAATAATTCTCCAGTCTTTGGTTGTACTCCCCATAAATCATAGGTCTCGCAACCGGCTTGTTTTAAATATTTAATAGTTTCACCGTGCAATAAATAGGACGCCATTAATTCTTGATACTCACGGCTGGAAGCACCATGAAGATAAACCGCTTGTTTGTTGGCAATAAGTATCAAGCTAGCAGCTAATAATTTTCCTGATAACTCCACTAAGCCTAGTCGGCAAGCTAATTGCCGGGTATTAATTGGTTCTTGTCCAAAAATCTGTATCATTCCCCGATAATGACTAAGATTATGCGTACGAAAATTATCACGTTTAGCAGTTATTTGTAATAGTTGCCAAAAATTATCAAAATCAGAAATATTACCCCAGCGAAAGATTAAACCCTTTTTTTTCGCCAAACGATAATTATATCGAGTCTTAGGATGCATCTTGGCTAATATTTCTTGAAAATCTAATTTTAAATCAACTATGGAAGTGGCACGGGGATTAACATCACGAATACGGACAGCTTTGGAAAATTGTAATTGTAAATACGATCTCTCTATAACTGGTTCAAAACGAGCAAATAATGCTTTATCTTTTTTAATTAACTCCAGAAGTTTTATTATACTTTCAACTTTTAGTTTATCAGTCACACCAACTGCCCAAATCGGACCTTTAGGGGCAAACCAATAAAAAAATCCCGCCGGAAGTTTATGACGCGCCAATAAAACAATAGCCTGCAAGCCAATAGCTGAATACCAACCCAAAGTTTTAGTGTTAACCTTTTGCTGGTGTAAAAATTTTTGCCAAGCTGGAGTTTGTAAAAAAAATCCAGAACTAAAAGGTAAGTGATAAATAAAATTCCAAATCTCCTCTTCGTTTTTTATTTCCTGCCAAAACATAAAAACAAGCTTCAAAACTAAACATTATAAAATATTTCTTAAATTTTAATTTATATTTTTAACATTATTTTATTTATATTCACATTACTTCCGCCCCAAGTACTGTAAGGCGAGCTTAATTTTAGCTGATAAACTATCTCCCTGCCCTTTTATTTCCTTAACGGCTTGCCGAGCCTCGGCTAACGAATACCCAAGCCCCACTATGGCTTCCAATAAAGCTGCTTCATCACTACTAGTAACCGCTGCTGTGCCTGCTAACTCTAGTTTATCTTTTAATTCTGTAACTAATCTTTCGGCAGTTTTTTTACCCAAACCGTGAATACGATGGAGGGTTGTTACATCTTCATGTGTTATAGCCTGACGAATATCATCTGGTTTAGCTGTATCTATGATATTAAGAGCTGATTTAGGACCAATACCAGAAACGGTTAATAAAAGTTTAAAAAATGCCAAATCAGCCTGAGTAGCAAAACCATAAAGTTCATGAGCATCCTCACGCACATTAAAATACGTAAATAGAGTAATTTCTTGCCCCGGTTTCAATTTAGACACTAAATCACGGGTAATAAAAACCTCATAACCAATAGCCCCAATATTTACCACAACTGACTTTTCGGTAACTAATAACACTTGGCCTTTTATTTGAGTAATCATAATTCTAGTATAAAGCTCTTATCCTTGATTGACAAAGCATTGATAGACTTAATTAAACTTATACTCCATTTATTTTACTACATAAATTTTTGTACTTTTACTGCCAGATTATAACCACTGCAATTTTTTGAGATACTTAAATAAGACTGGGCTGACTAGTTGAAATTTTCTTGGTCCAAAACTCCAGCCACAACTTAATTATGTTTTATTAAAAGTTTCTTGAATAGCCTGCGCTTGATCTTAGTCCGTAGTACGCAATAATGAGGCAATGTTACATAACCTAAAAAATCAACTCCCTGCCTGCCTTTACGAATAAAAATCTTTCTCTCGTGCGGGCTAAGTTTTAACTTATTTTTTAGAAAATTAGCTATCTTGGGTACTAGTTCTTTCAAGTAACTCTCATTTTGATTAAGTATGACAAAGTCATCGCAATATCTTAAATAATACCCGACCTTAAGCTTATGTTTCATAAACTGGTTAAGCTTATTCAGGTAAATATTGGAAAAAGTTGGCTGGTGACATTGCCTAAGGGGAATCTTTTGCCTGAACTAACATAAAAACTTTCTATAATCTGGCCTAAAAGCCTAACGGTATTACGGTCTTTTGTTCTTTTATGTAATAATTTTAGAAGAACTTTTTGGTCTACAGCCCCAAAAAACTTTTTAACATCAAACTTTAAAGCAAACACTGGTTGATGATAATTATGACTCACCTGCCTAAAAAACAAAGCTAATCTCTTAACTGCTCGATGTATTCCTTTGTTAATACGACAGGTATAGGAATCAAAGATAAACTCTTTCTTAAAAATCTGGTATAATATAATACGAAAAAATAATATGAAAAATGGGTTGGTGAAATACTTGGTTACGAACGCTGGCCTTGTGAATATATCGCAATTTGGGATCGCGGACAAAAAAGCAACGTACGACTCTGGTCGCCAAATTCCAGCCATTAATTCATCATGTAATTACCATAAATTATCTTCCAACTCAAGTTCAAATTCCTGCACGTCAGGTTACCATGTTTGTCTCGCCTAAACTAGTGCCAAACCACCAGCAAATTTTATTAAACTATAATTTTCTCAAATAAACTATGCTCAACAACACTTCCACTAAAGCCCCTGACTAAATTTTGGCTCCTTTGGTTCATAAGACAGCTCAATTCTACCAAACAATCTACCATTTGGGTAAAAAATACCAAAAAGAGATAGGTTTGGTATTCATCGCCTGCTAGAAGAACACTGTCTGATTGTGCTTGAAATAGTTATCACACGCCGCCTTGCAAAATAAAGCTGATAAACCTCAAACACTTGCCAAACTACGCTTGGCTACTGAAGTAATAAAACATCTTATTAGAAATATGGCAGAATTAAACATAATTAACGAAAAAGTTTATTTTATAATATAGTTGACTTGCAAGAATTACCCAAAATAACAAATGGTTGGCTTAAATATTTAACTAAATAAAAAGAATCGGCCATTACTGGCAGATTCTTTTTCAGAAAACTCTAAGCGAGGCAGCAGCAGAACTCGCTTACATTCGTACACTACGGGGCGAGGCAGTTGCTATAAACCTAACTTTATGAACCAAGCTCAATTCCATCTAAAAGCTAAATTCAAACCCACCGGCGATCAACCCCAAGCTATTGCCAAATTAACCGATGGTATTAATAAGGGGCTACGCCATCAAACACTGCTTGGCGTTACTGGTTCAGGTAAAACTTTTACCATGGCTAATGTGATTTTTAAAACGCAACGACCAGCTTTAATAATATCTCACAATAAAACCTTAGCAGCGCAATTAGCGGCTGAATTTCAACAATTCTTTCCCCAAAACGCTGTGAACTATTTTGTTTCTTATTATGACTATTATCAGCCGGAGGCTTATATCCCATCATCGGATACTTATATTGAAAAAGAAACTCAATTAAACGAGGAAATCGACAGATTAAGGCACGCCGCTACCCAAAGCATCTTATCAAGACGTGACACAATAATTGTAGCTTCCGTTTCCTGTATTTACGGTCTGGGTAGTCCGGCGGAATATGCTAAAGTACGGATCCAGTTAAAAAAAAATAACTTATTCCCCAGACAAAAACTTTTACGCCAGCTGACTGAATTACAATATAAACGTAACGACCTTGATTTTTACCGCGGTACATTCCGTGTTAAAGGACAAATAGTGGAAATTTTTCCGGCAGATTCCTTAGATAAATATATTCATTTAAGTTTTAATGGAGATAATATAGAAAATATTGAAGAACGCATAATTTTAACCGGTGAAAAAATAGCTAGCTTACCAACGATTGATATTTATCCCGCCACTCACTATGTTGCACCAAGCGAAAGATTTGAAGAATCTTTAAAAGAAATTGAAAAAGACTTAATTATCAGACTTAATGAACTTAAACATGCTGGTAAATTACTAGAGGCCCAACGTTTAAAAGAACGAACCAATTATGATTTGGAAATGATGCGAACTGTAGGCTACTGCAATGGCATTGAGAATTATTCGCGTTATTTTGATGGCCGAAAGCCTAACGAACCACCTTATACCCTGCTTGATTATTTGCCAAATAATGCCCTTATATTTATTGACGAATCACACATGACCATTCCACAAATTATTGGCATGCTGGCTGGTGACCGGTCGCGTAAGCAAACGCTGATTGATTTTGGTTTCCGGTTGCCGGCTGCTTTAGATAACCGCCCCTTGAGCTTTGATGAATTCAATCAAAAAGTTAACCAGCTTATCTATGTTTCTGCGACGCCGGGAGACTATGAAAAAAAGGTATCAGAACAAATTGTGGAACAACTTATCCGTCCCACCGGACTATTAGATCCGACTATAGAAATAAAACCAACCAAAAACCAGATAGATGATTTAATTCAGCAAATACGACAACGTGTACAAAAAAAACAGCGTGTACTGGTAACTACTCTAACCAAAAGAATGGCTGAAGATTTGGCAGATTATTTAAATGATGACGGTATAAAAGTCCATTATATCCATTCAGAGATCAATACTATGGAGCGCTTGGAAATTTTACGAGATTTGCGTTTGGGAAAAGTTGATGTGCTGGTGGGTATAAATTTATTGCGTGAAGGTTTAGATTTACCAGAAGTCAGCTTAGTAGCTATATTAGATGCTGATAAAGAAGGTTTTTTAAGAAGTGAGACGGCTCTTATACAAACCATGGGTCGAGCAGCCAGACACGCTCAAGGACATGTAATAATGTATGCCGATATTCTAAACGGTTCAATGAAACGGGCAATTTCTGAAACTAATCGTCGCCGTATTTTCCAAGAAGCGTATAATAAAGAACATGGTATAAAACCAAAAACTATTACCAAAGCTATTAGTGAATCTAGGCTGGCTGGCGCCAAAGATCAATCTGAAAATGTGCCGCTACTAAAAGAATTAAAACTTGATAAAATATCTTCAGACGAACTTAGACATATAATCTCAAATCTTGAAGCCCAGATGGAATTAAACGCTCAAAATTTGGAATTTGAAAAAGCTGCCCAATTAAGAGATCAAATAAATGAACTTAATAGTTTCTTAAAAAAAAGAAAGAGGACTATATAATGATAGTCCTTGAAAATTTTAATTGGCAGCAATAAATTTTTTTCTTAATTCATAAATAAGCACATCCTTGGGTTGAACTATCCAAGGTATTTTACCGCTTTCTGGTTCTGGTTCTACCAGAGTGTCGTAATAATTAGGTTTATAAGCAGAGCAAGATTTTAACCACAAACAAGCCGTCTGAATATAATAATTACTAACATGTTTCTTTTGTATTTGATTAATCACAGTCTTGATAGAATCACCTGAATTAATCAAATCGTCTATTACCATAACTCTTGTATAATAAATGGTAAAATTAATCGGCAGTTCAGTTAATTGATGATTAATATCTATTAACAATGAATTCTGGGCTATCAAAACATGGTGGACTTTGGTTTCTTTTTTTACGTTCTTAGAACTATTACTATTATATGATTGGGCGCGAAAAATCGCGTGTGGTATATCAAAAATTTTGGCTAATATCTCACCAAGTATCATACCGCTTTGAGCTATTGAAATAATCAACTGGGATTTATAATCAGCTTTTATTATCTGCTCTGCTAAATATTCTGTTAATAAATTTATTTCCTCCTCAGAAACAAATAATAAAGGCACATCTCCTTCCCATTTGTAGGAATTTGAGCTTCTTTTAATTTTAATGGACATTTTAACCTCTATTTTTATATTAAAATTAGTTTCATTCTTGTTGCTAAACTATAATAATAATTATTATGAGTCAAGATAATAAAAGAGTTTTAGTTTTTGGCACATTTGACCTACTACACCCTGGACATCTTTCTTTTTTGCGTCAAGCCAGAAAATTGGGCAAGGAATTGTATGTCGTAGTAGCGCGTGATGAAAACTCGAAAAAATTAAAAGGCAGGAAACCTATACAAAACGAGCAATTTAGGCTAAATGCGATAGCTAAATTACCCTTTGTTACACGCGCCTTGCTTGGCCAAAAAGAAATAAATCATCGTTATAAACTGGTAAAAGAAATTAATCCGGGCATAATCGCGCTTGGCTATGATCAATTTTTAATGACTACTACCCTGAAAAATGATCTAATAGCTTTGGGGCTTAATAATATTATAATAAAGAGACTCAAGCCGTATCAGGCTCATCTTTATAAAAGTTCCATCTTAAGAAAAAAATTATACCAAGCTAATTGACATTTGTTTAACACTACTTTAAACTAAATTAACTACAGACGAATCGTGCGCTCTCGGTTCAGAAGTAGCTAATCATATTTTAAATTTATTGATATTTTAATTTTCTATGCCCAATACCAAATCGGCTGCTAAAGCTATACGGCAAACTCAAAAAAGAACACTTCGCAATCGTAAGATTATGGCTGAAGTGGAAATAAATCTTAGACTTGCCCGCCGAGCTATAACTGCCCAATCAAATGAAGCTGCTAAATTAGTTGCTATAGCTGTTAAGAAATTAGATAAAGCTTGGCAAAAAGGTGTTATGAAAAAAAATACTGTCTCCAGACTTAAATCGCGCTTAATAAAATATTGGCAAAAAAATAAATAATGCTTTCATAAAATACTCGGTCACATAGCGAAGTATTTTATGTTATGTGTAAAAATTATTTTATATTTTTTATTGAGAGTCAGTTGACTTAAGAATATTTAACTTATTTAAAAACAAACTGAATAAAACTTCAGGTTCTGTTCGGCTGTTTTTTAACCTTATATCCAATGAAGACAGCTCGCCATAAAGCCAAGCAATTCTTTCTGCAGAATAATAAGGTATTTGTTGTAGGGCCTTACTAATTATAAATGGGTGTAAATTCAACGTGTTGGCTAATTGTTTAGGCGTCATTCTTTGCTGACTATTATCCAATGCCTGCCTAATCAATCCCAAAACCCTTAACTGCCAAGCAAGAAGTCCTACCAGACTTTGGGGACTGGTACCGGCATTAAATTGTCTATTAAGTACCCATTGAGCTAAGCGTATATCACGGCGTCCCACAGCTTCAATAAAAGAAAAAATATCGTCTTCCGTCTTAGGACTAACCAACAAATCAATATCCGCTACGATGATTTCTTCACCCTTACGCCAAGCCATAAGCTTGGCTATTTGATTATCAAGCGCCCAAAAGTCGTTACCTGTCACCGTTGCCAAATGACGTGCAGCTGAACTGCTAATTTTACCGCCCGATCTCTTAGTTTTATCTAATATCCAAAGCTCTATGTCGGTTATTGATAAATTTTTGAATTCTTTTATTTTTAATTCACCAGACTCGGCTGCTTTTTTAAAAGTTTTTGCCAAAGCTTTGGACCATAAAACTTTTTTATTTTCCACTAATATCATTACTAACTCTGACGATTTTTGCATAAAGGCTTGTTCAATAAGCCCCGCCAGTTGACTTTTGATATCAATCGTTAGAACTCCATGTAAAACAATTAATATCCGCTGGCTAAACAAACTTCCACCACTTATGATTTGATGAAGTGCCTCAACAATTTTTGTTTCATTACTTTGTTCACAATCAAGTTGTAAAACTTTAGCTTGTGGATACTTATTACGAAAAATATTAATCCATTTTACCAACTCGACTGATAATAAAGACTGATTTTCTCCATGCCACAATTGTATGGAAGATGTTAATACTGGTTTAATATCTTTAGTTATTTTCTTGACAGACATAATTTTTTTATACCCTAAAATTCTTTAATAAAAGAATCAACTATACCAAATTATCTATTTACTTTCTTAACTTTGATTTTCAAAACTCTTAAAAGATTCATAGAAAACCAAATATAATACAAGAAATAAGGTGGCTGACTTTTTGTTATTAATTATATATCTAGCCTTATATTTTTGCTCAGGGGTTTAGTAGGTATAATTAATGGCCATTGTTCTTTAGTTGATAACAAAATATAATATCTATCAACATACTAAACTTTCTGCATTTCTGCCCAATTATAACCAGTTCTAACTTCCGCCACTACTGGCACCTTGAGCTTTATGGCATTTTCCATTTCCAACCGCACTAATTTAGCAACTTTGTTAACATCAGGTTTCGCCACCTCAAACACCAATTCGTCATGTACTTGCATAATCATCTTTGCCTGCCTGCTAACTTCTGGTAATTTTTCATGGATTTTAACCATTGCTACTTTCATTAAATCTGCCGCTGTGCCTTGAATAGGTAAATTAACCGCCATTCTTTCAGCTGCTGATCTCATCTGTGCTACGCCTGAATTAATTTCGGGTAAATTACGTTTGCGCCCTAAAAGCGTGCGCACTGCACCAGTGCGCCGAGCTTCCTCTTTTACTTCTTCCAACCACTCCCTTAAACGTGAAAAACTCTTAAAATAACGTTTAATAAAATCCTGTGCTTCTCCACGCCCTAAGCCAGTACGTTCAGATAACCCCCAAGCTCCCATACCGTAGAGTACGCCAAAATTAACCTCCTTAGCCGTACGACGTTCGTCTGGTGTTACTTTATTTTGCTGCTTATTAAAAATAAAACTAGCTGTAGCGGCGTGAATATCCATTCCTTTTTTAAAAACTTCCATCATTCGTTCATCGCCCGAAAGATGAGCGGCTACACGCAACTCTATTTGAGAATAATCAGCAGCTAATAAAACATTATTATCTTCGGCTATAAAAGCACGCCTAATTTTATTACCCCATTCACCACGTACCGGAATATTCTGTAAATTAGGATCAGACGATGATAAACGGCCAGTGGTAGTAATAGTTTGATTAAAGCTGGAATGTACCCGACCAGAAAATTTATCTACCATTTGGGGCAAAGCCGCCACATAAGTAGAAAGCAGTTTGGTAAGTTCTCTATAATCAAAGATATAATCAATTATTGGATGCAGACCGCGCATTTTTTCCAATTCTGAAGCAGCTGTGGAAATACCAGTTTTTGTGTGTCGCAAACCTTCAGGTGAAATTTTTAATTTTTCAAAAAGAACTTCTTTTAGTTGTTTGGGTGAGGAGATATTAAAATCTTCACCAGCCAATTCATGAATATCATTCTTCAACTTATTTATTTTAGACTGCATTACTTTTGCCAACTCATTAAGATAAATTGTATCCATCTTAACCCCGGCCTGTTCCATATCAACCAAAACTCCTACTAAAGGAATTTCCACCCCCTCAAAGAGATTTTGCATTCCCTCTTTTTTTAACTCAGGTTGAAATTTATGAGCCAAACGTAAAGTATAATCAGCATCAGCGCAAGCATATAAAGCCACCTCCTCCAAAGGCACTTGAGATAAAGAAAGCTGCCCCTTGCCTTTTTGACCAATAAGCGTGGTGATTGGCGTCATTTGCTGACCAAATTCCTGATAAACCAATGTCTTTAAATCCAGCACCCGCTCGCCGCCTTTTAATAAATAGGCGGCTAATAAAGTATCAAATTTTAAACCAACTAGAGGTAAATCTGCTTTTTTTAAAACATGTATATCAAACTTGGCATTATGCAATACTTTTTTCAGTTTCTTATTGCCCAATAAACCGGCTACTTTTTCCCGAACCTCTCCCTTAAACAACATGGCTGGAATAAAATAAGCTTCACCCTCTCGGGCAGATAATGATATACCTACCAGCTCGGCATGTCTGACATCCAGAGAAGATGTTTCTGTATCCACAGCCAATATTTTAGCTGAAGATAATTTTTTAACCATCCTGATTACACTTTTTGCTTCTTTAACAAGATGGTATTGACCACTAATTTTAGGTTTAACAGCAGTTGGCAATAAAACTGACTGAGACAAATCAAGTTTCTGCGATAATTCCGGCAAACGGGCTAGCAAAGTTTTAAATTCCAATTTATGAAAAAGTTCAGCAATACCTGCCAAATTCAAACTTTTCAAACGACATTTTTCCAAAGAAAAATTAAGCGGTACTTGACGTACAATAGATACTAGTTGACGTGACATTTCTATGTCTTTAGCTCCTGCTAAAAGCACCTCTCGCAGTCGTGGTGAAATTTTTTTTACCCTAGCATCATTTTTCTGTAAAGAGCTATACAAAGACTCAATGCTACCAAATTCCGCTATTAACTCAGCCGCAGTCTTTTCACCAATACCTTTAATTCCCGGGATGTTATCTGAGGGATCACCTCGCAAAATTTTATAATCTACTAATTGTGCCGGACTAAGTCCGTAACGTTCTTTAATAGCTTCTTGGTTGTAAATCACCGTATCGGTAAGACCGCGCCGCAAAGTATAAACCACGGTATTATTATCTACTAACTGCAAAACGTCCAAATCACCAGTCACTATAATGCTTTCAATGCCAATATCACCGACTTGCTTAGTTATAGTACCAATAACATCATCGGCTTCAAACCCCTTGGCTTCATAAATTGGAACGCCAAAAGCCTTAACAATATCTTTAATAATATCAATTTGATTATAAAGTTCCTGTGGCTTTTTCTCTCGTTGGGCCTTGTACTCTTTATAAACTTCATGCCTGAAAGTTGGCTCCGGCCTATCAAAAGTTACAGCCACATAAACTGGTTTAAGCTCTTTTAAAACTTTGAGAAAAATGGTGGTAAAGCCATAAGCTGCATTAATAAGCTGGCCACCACTGGTGGTAAGCGGCGGCAGGGCGTGATAAGCCCGATGTAATAAGGCATTACCGTCAAATATAACTAATTTTTCTCCCTTTGGCATACGACATTAGTCTAACATAAAAACACCCTGTTAGGGTGTAATTAAATAAACTGGAGGCCACGGGCGGAATCGAACCGCCGCATAAGGGTTTTGCAGACCCCTGCCTTACCACTTGGCTACGTGGCCTTAAAAGCTAAAATATTTTAGCAACAAGAGATGAGTAAATCAAGAAAATCCGCCCGACTAATAGTAAGACGAGCGGATTAATTTTTTAATTATCTAATACATTCACATTAACATATCTCTGCCACTCATTTTCCCAACGCACCTCCTGAACATAGGTAGTGCTGGAAATGGTTGGCCTGAACTCAATTGACTTAACTTGTTTTAACCGTTGGCCGTTATACCCCAAACAAAACATCTCATATAGGTTTGATTTTTTATCTTTTAAACAAGCCACTGGTCTAAAATCAATTTCTGGTGGTATAACGCCACATTCCTTTGCTTTTTTAAAAGAAGACTCCAAAGCATTGAGAGTATCGCGAATAGAATCTATAATAGCCATTTATCCTCCTTTTCTTTTTATTTATTTAGTTTTAAAGAACTTTTTTATTTAAAATAAATCAACTCCTAGATATTAAACTTGGGGGGTTAATTTATAATTTACAAATTAAATCATTAAACCACAATCCAAGCCTTTGTTTTCAAACACATTATCTTATCGTCTGTATATGCTTTGCTTGGTGATAATAGATCATATTGTTGATTAGTTTAAAATTCAAAAATTTATTTGTCAATTTTTATAAGATCTCTACTCTAACATTCCTAATACCCCATTGTTTAGCTTCAACACGGGTTTCCATCCAAATATCCAAGCGGTAATCATAACGGGTATTCATTCTATCCTCCACCACAAAAATCTGCTCTCCATAATAATCAGGAATTCTTAGTAAAGTACCTATAGGCAAAAAATTGGCTGCCACTACACCCCAGCGAACATTGGTGCCTGAAGCTGTTATAAAAGGCGTATCATCTGTTTGGTCGGGAGTGGAAGAATAGGCAGTTGTCGTAACTATTATTTGATTTCTAGCTGGCCTAGGGCCGGCTTCTGGAAAAAGTAAAAATTCTGGCCGGGCAGTAGTTAAAACCGGAATAAACAAAGGCTTGATCTCAACAATGCTTAAAGATGTATTTGTGGCGGCGGTGGCTGGTAACTGGGGAAATACCCATGGAACCACCAAAAACAAGGCAAAAAAAGCTATTTGTAATCTATATTGACGATAAAAGGCTAATGAAAAAAACTTCATATTTAATATTCTTAAAAACAAAAAACCTCCTTTTGGGAGGATTTCTTACAGGCCGCAGTTTATCACCAAATCAATTTTTTGTCAAGCCTCTGGGGTTTGTGGATGTTCCCTGTGCCAATCATCTACTAAACGCATTAAACGTTCGGAAATTTCATAAGGATTAGGTATTTCATATAACAAGAATTTGGCCTCCTCACCAGCAGTTTGAATTTTTATATTGCCATAATGTAAAAATGTTTCCCATACACCTTTCACATGACTGGAAACGTCCTGAATACGAGATAATCTAAGCTCCGCTACTTTACGATTAAATAAACCCTTTTGTTCCAAAGAAATAACTCTCTCATTCGTTACCAGCCAAAAATCCAAATGATAATCTAACCAAGCATGAAAGAAAAAAATCCAAACACCAAGATAATACAAACTGACCATTAAACGAAAGATGACTTCTGTCAAGCCGCCATTATATAAGTGAGTCCATAAAGATATTTCAAATTCATTGATAAAATAAACTGCCAATAAAGGACTGATGATTAATAAAGAATAAACAACAGCCTGCTTAGCAAAAGAAAACCAGTGTCGCCTCAACTCCATAATAACTTTTTCACCTGGCAAAGTAGAAGGCAATAATTTATTGGTGAACAACATAAATTAAAGCGGATTAAACTCCTCCAAAGAACTTTGAATGGTATTGCCAATATTAAATCTCTTCTGCCAATCAATTTTTATCAAACTACGGTAAGACATAAATAAAATAAAAAGTAGACCAGCAATAAATATAAAAGTCACAGTCACCACTTGATTAGAAAGATTGCTTAATCTCATAACATGCAGCAAATTTATAGCCGCATAAATCATCAAGATTAATACTCCAAAAAAATATAATCCTAAAAATAATGTGTATGGTATATCCATATTTATTAAACCATTTTAGGCTGTTTTTCGCTGGGAAACTTTAAACCCAAATGTTCATAAGCCGCCTGAGTAACTGTTCGGCCACGTGGTGTACGTTGTAAAAATCCAAGCTGCATCAAAAAAGGTTCATAAATCTCCTCAATAGTAGCAGCCTCCTCCTGTAAAGCAGCTGCCACCGAACTAACGCCTACCGGCCCACCTTTGAATTTCTCAATTATTACTCTAAGTATTTGCCGATCGAGATCATCAAGACCTAAAGGATCTACCTTTAATTGATCAAGAGCTGCTTGGGCTAAATCGGCAGTAGCGATTGGAGATTTTTTAACCTGCACAAAATCCCGCACTCTTTTTAACAAGCGATTAGCCACTCGAGGCGTGGCTCTGGCACGGCTAGAAATTACTTCAGCTGCCTTTTTTTCAATTGACAAACCAAGCAATCTAGCTGAACGATTGATAATTTGCAACATTTCATCGGGTTCATAAAAGTTTAAGCGATAAGTAACGCCAAATCTATTACGTAAAGGCCCAGATAAAAGATGATAACGAGTAGTGGCTCCTATTAAAGTAAAATGTGGTAAATCAAGCCTGACCGTACGAGCTGAAGGACCCTTACCAATCACCAAATCTAAGGCAAAATCCTCCATAGCAGGATAAAGAACTTCTTCTATAACTTTATTCAAGCGATGGATTTCATCGATAAATAATATATCGCCCGCTTCCAAATTTGTTAAAATAGCCGCCAGATCACCAGCTCGCTCAATAGCTGGTCCGCTAGTTACTTTTATATTACAACCAACCTCATTGGCTATAATATGAGCTAAAGTTGTTTTACCCAAACCCGGTGGACCATACAGTAAAACATGTTCTATAGGTTCGCCGCGTTGTTTAGCAGCAGTCAAAAAAATATTCAGATTTTCTTTAATCTGTTGCTGGCCAATATATTCTTTTAAGTGACGTGGTCGTAATTGTTTATCAAGCGCTTTGTCTTCTATTTGAAAGTCCCCCTCTATTAAGCGCTCGCCGGATTTGTTTGTTGTCATACGACACTAGACTACCATTTCAACCATACTCTTGACAAGAATTTAACACTGTGCTAAGATGGGCTGTTTCGTACTAACCACCTTTAATAGGCTAATACGAAAATATATATAAATTAAATAAATTTAGGACACATAGCCCTTAATATTTAGAAAATACAGCCTTTAAGAAGGTACCCCTGAAGGAGGTGGCACGACAAGTATGGAAATTTATCTGCTAGGTGAATCTGGCTCAGGCTAGACTCATCCTAAAGTAAATTTCTTGCCACCCCCTTCAGGGGTATCTTTTTATTTTAAAAAATCTCTAAACTGAAGGTGGCTCTTTTTGTTCGTCACTATTATTTTCATTGTTTAAATCAAGTGTTGGCGGATTCAGTGTTCCTTTGGGTACGCCTATTAAACAAACTTCCTGCCAAGGAATATAATGGCTTTTAAAAATCGTTTCTTTAACTTCGCCATTAGAATAAGTAACCGTATAAGTAAATTCAGCATCGGCGCCAGCGTGAGGTTTTTCTGTGCATTTTTTAACACCAGGTTCAAGATCTTCTGTCTGAATTATTTTGGTTGGCGGTGGATATACTACATTATAAATGCGTGGTTTGGTTTGTACTGTCTGACGACCATCAGATTTACCCCAAAATTCAAAATATAAATCATCGCCTTCTATTCTGGTTTGAATTAATACAGTACTACCGGTATCATTTACAAATTTATAATCAGGCGCTGGGTCGTAAATAGTAGCATCGGTACCTGCTGGCTCATAATAAACCACGCGATAAGAATGATTGCGCCGGGCAGTTACTGGCAAACCTGAACTTAGAGTAGCACGAAAAATAGTTGTACCAATCTGGCATAATCCACCACCATATTCTGGGATAGTACGATTGCCTTTTATAACTAACTCCGGCAAATAACCAGCGGAGGCATCTACTGGTAACAAGGCCTTTAATAAAGAAAATTCCTCCCCGGGTCTAATAAGCAAACCATTAAGTGCCGCGGCACCAACTTTAATATTATGACGGCGATTAGCTGGACTGCCTTTAAAATTAGAGTGTCCAATACCAAGTATTTCACTAATACCAAGTTCGTTAACCTCAGCTGTAGTAACTGACGGTTCGGTTGTTTGCACTATAAATTCAACTTCTTCAAATTTTTTCTCTAAAACCTTAGTCCAAGCTGCTTGTAAAGAAGCAATTCTATCAAGACTACGCCCTTGCTGACTAGCTTGAAAAGCTGTTACCCGACCATCTTTTATTTCAAACTTCGCGTCCTGTGCTGGCCGATTGATTATTTTTTCAATAGGCTCAAAAAAATCATCAGCCTTGCTTGATAAAAAAGATAACTCAGCCTGCCCGCTATATTCATTATACTCAACCCCTAACCACCGATACCACACAGCAGGTTCGGCAAACCACTTTTTATCACCAAACCTGAAAATTATTGTCTGATCTGTTAAAATTTGTTGAACTTGGGGCAAAAAAGCGGTAACTATAGTCTGTGTTAAAAGAGGATGTTTGGGCTGTAAAACAATTTGTACTGGCTCTGAATTCATATATTGCCAACGGTTTACAATATCTCTTTGTAAAGTTTGTTCATCTATTACCGAACCTTCAATTTCAGGTTCAAAAGAAATATTACCATCTAAATCAACATTTAAACTGGCTGGGCGTGGAAGTTGTTCTACTCCCGGAAAACTGTCACGAACATACTGCATTATTTTTTCATGTTCAATTTCCAAACCAGCAACTGGCAAATTAATAGCTTTAAGACTTAACCATACAGGTTTAATTAACCTCATTAACCAGTTTCCCTGACGACCTTGGCTATAAGCAGAATAAACTGCTTTACTGGGATTAAAACTTACCAACTCATATGCCAAATCGGGATCGCTAGTAGAAGTTACCCGATTAGTTAAAATAACGCCTGTTTCGTTAAGTTTTAAAAGCAAACCCTGATCAGAATAATAATTCCAGGCGTTGCTTAATAAATTTTTAGCCTCAACCGGAGTAAGTCCTGATAAAGATATTCCTCCCACGGCTATACCGGAATAAATACGGCCAGCAAAAGAAATTTGATAAAAAGCCAGGCTGGCAAAAATCAAAACCACCGATGCTAATACCTGACAAGAAAAATAGACTAATCTGGCATATAAAAAATTTGGCTTTTGAACAGCCGGCTTTAATTCAATCAAAGTATCCTTTTTTTCTTTAGTTACTGGCTTTTTAGCACTGCTTTTAACTGACATTATGACTGTTTATTTGTTAATAAATCATTAAGAAGTTGCCGAGCTCGTTCAACTCGCTTAGCTTCATCTTCTTCAGCTGTCATTACTTCTAAGATTAAACGAGAACCTTCACGAACTCCACTTGGCAAATTAACAACCGGTAAAACCAGCTCCTGACCGTCATCTAACCTTAATACGGCCAATTTGTCTTCAAATCTATCTATAGTTGCTGATATAGACATATAATTAATCCTCTGTATTTACTGCCACGGAAACAGCAGACGGACGCTTTTCGGCCTTAGGCAATATAACTGTTAAAATACCATTTTTTAAATTAGCTTTAGCTTTGGCTGAAACCACTTCTACCGGCAATACTATGGAACGCGAAAAACCTCCCCAATAACATTCTTGATAAATATAATCTTCTTTGGGCACCTCTTGCTCCTGATACCTCTTGCCACGAATAGTAATAACATCATCGTTTAGGGTTATTTCCAAATCCTCTGGTTTAACGCCGGCCATAGTAGAACGTACCACTAAACTGTCTTTAGTCTGATAAACATCAACTGACAACTGGCCCTCATATTCACTACTGTACCAGCTCATATTTTCAACTGCAGATGAGCCAACAGATGACATAACTAACAAATCTTCTTCTTGTTTAAAAATTTTCCCCAAGGGCATACTATAATAGTATAACAAGCCAAAGCCTTATACAAAACATTGACTTACAAAGATATTTCACCTATAATATTCAGGCTAAACACACATGGCCCCATCGTCTAATGGTCAGGACACCACGCTTTCAATGTGGTAATGGGGGTTCGATTCCCCCTGGGGCTAAAAATCAAAACAGGCCAGTAAGCCTGCTTTTAATTAAAAATTTTACTTTCTGATTTCTTTGGTTTGTAAAACATGTTGCTTGCGTTTTTTCTCATCTATAATATTTGCATTAGATAACAATTCAACTATTTTATCCCTGTCATCATCACTCAATATTTGAGTACCATACTCCCTAATTTTTCTAATTACATCTTTAGCATAACCAACGCAATCAGTGCCGGCCACTTTTATTCTGTCTGCTCGCAAAAAACTACAAAGCCTACAACTAACACACTTGGGTATATTGGTTTAATGAGCGCTTCAAGAGCTTTAATATGAGCAAAATTCTGTCGTAGGGGCTATAAAAATTATTTTTATATCCACTTATGTACTGAGCCTAATATTCTTGCCCTTCACTTCCATAAATTGAACCCTCATAATTCTTTGTTTCTATAACAAAAATTCCATAGTTTGACACGACTACATGGTCTATCTGAGTAGTGACTGTATTACCAGAAGATGGTAATAATAAATCATTTAAAACTTTATAGTATTGTGGATTTAACTCTTTTAATTTTCTTTTGACAAAATTCTCTCCGCTTTTACCTATTAACTTCGGCCAATATATTTTCAGTAAGAATATTGAAATAAAAATCACTATAACAAATCCCCACATTTTTTGGTGTACAAAGAGGTATCAATCATATTACTATTCTACTCCTGCTTTCTATTAAACTAAAATAAATCTTATATAATATTCACAGTCTCTAAGTAATCTTCTTTACCTAGACTCCAAAAATGTCATTGCTTGAACTCTAGAATAAACTGATTCCACTAAAATTCAATTTGGGATAATTAAATTTTTATATACAAAAAACCTTCCTTATCGGAAGGGTTTTTGTATAAAGTAATTTATAAAGATACAAATCTAAACTGGCTAAATACCTTTATTTTGTTTTAGATCCCAACCAGCTTTAACAGGCGCACTAACCCTGTCATCTGTACTTGATGGTACGTATTCAAATTCTATCTTGGTGAAACTAAGACTGAATTGTTCAGTTGGTAAAAAGGTACCACTACCACCAACACCATAAGAAGTAACCATCACATCAGATAAAATTACCTTATAATAAGTATCCTGTGCACTACCGGCCTTACGTACAAATAAAGTAGCTTTGGGAAAACGAGTTCCTCTAGCTGAGGATAACATAATTACAGGGGTAGCTTTATTAACCTTAACAGTAAAGTATATATCTTGAAAAGTAGCTTTGCCGCCACCTTTGTTACTACGTACTACACCACGATTATTTTCGCCCCAACTCCACGATTCTATTTCTATAGCACCTGTATATTGGGGGTCTTTAGATTCACCTTCTATACCATCAATTTTCAAGAAGTAATCAGCTTGCGCACCATAAACCGAAGGAATACGACTGTTTCCTTTCCCTAAAACTCCTATTAGAGCTAAAGAAAAAACAAGCAGGCCTGCGGTCGCTAAAATAAAAGTACGCACCAGACTTCGGGATTTAAAATTCAAACTAGTTAAATTCATATTTCTAGATTGATTAATAAATAAAAGCATGACTTTCCGTCATTATTATCTCGTCGACCTTTGCCATAATTAATGGCTTCGAGCAACGGGTCTTGCTTTAATTATTTTAAGATTAATTAAACTATTGTCAAATAAACTACTCCTAATAAGAGCTTTCCAACTCAGTAACCACCTGTTCTAATCGTCAATCAATTTGCCTAAAATTCGACTAAAATTCCTTAACTAACCTAAAAAACTAATTTTTAGTATAATTATAAGGGGGACAATGGATAAAATTAATTATCACCAAGTATTAAAATAAATAATAATAATTATTATTAATTCCTTTATTTGTATGTTAAAAATAAAACCTTTTTTATTTACATTGATAATTATTACATTTTTGGGCGCCGGTTGTTCATCTAAAAAACCAACACCAACCAACCAATCTCCTTCTACCACCAATCAATCTCCTTCTACCACCAACCAATCCGCAACTACCAATATCTCAAAAACATACACTATGGATGAAATTCAGAAATCTAATACCCCTGATAAGTGTTTGACAGTAATTAGAGGTATTGTATACGACCTGACTGCTTGGATTAATAAACATCCGGGCGGCGATAAAAATATTCTTAAACTTTGTGGCATTGACGGCACTTCTTTGTTTGTAAATAAACATGGTGGCATGGCTCAGCAAGAACAAAAATTACAAAATTTTGAAATGGGTAAATTGGAATAACGACTATCTACTAAATAATATATTATTTAATATATTTATACTTCTCTAAACAATTAAATAAAGTATCAATATGCAACTCGCTCCGATTTTTGAAAACGAAAAAGATAGACTTAAAGCCTTAGAAAGGCTGGGAATTTTGAATACAAAACCTGAAGAGCGGTTTGATGTGATTACAAAAAAATTGATTCAAAAATTTAAAGTACCAATAGCCACTCTCTCCATAATTACCAAAGACCAGGAACTTTTTAAATCCTGCCAAGGCTGGAGCGAAAAAGAAGGTAAAAGAGACATATCTTTTTGCGGTCATGCTATGTATTCAAAACATATCTTCATTATAGAAGACACTCTTAAAGATCAACGATTCGCCGATAACCCCTACGTCATTGGACCGCCTTATATTCGTTTTTATGCTGGCATCGCTCTGCATGACCATCTAACTAAATTACCTATTGGTGTCCTTTGTATAAAAGACACTAAACCAAGAACTTTATCTATTGATGAAATAAACCTTCTTATAGAACTCGGGGAAGAGGCGGAAAATGAATTAAATAAAAAGGATAATTGATATCATTACTTATCTTTATTCCTAAATATATTTTAAACAAATTATAATTGACCGCCGCAAAGAAAGGAGGGTTCCTTTTGCTTGTTATTAAAACAAAAAAAGTATATGATACCTAAGTTAATGATATATTTTATTATCTTAAAATTATGCCTCTAAAGAAAAATCTACTTGATCAAATGGCGCAAAAAGCAACTGTCTGGATTGGCTCACCAAGCTCTATTATTCTACACACTGTATTTTTTATAGTTATGCTGGCTCTAATAGAACTTGGTTTTAATGCCAACACAGTAATGCTGGTGCTGACTACAATTGTATCGCTTGAAGCTATATATTTGGCTATATTCATTCAGTATAGCATTAATCAACAAGACAAAGTGATTACCGAGGTAGCTGAAGATATTGATGAGGTTTCCGAAGATGTGGAAGAGATATCTAAAGACGTAGAAGAAATCTCCAAAGATGTAGAAGATATTTCCGAAGATGTGGAAGAGATATCTAAAGATATAGATGTAATACAAGCAGAAGCAGAAAAAGAAAATCTTAATGATACCGAAACCTATGCTCGTATAGAAAATCAGCTTAAATCTTTATTAGCTGAAATAAATGCCTTAAAAAAGAAAGAGACAGCTAAACTAAAAAATCCAAAAAATAAAAGGATTAACTAATTTTCAATAAATTCGCCCTACCCGCTTTTTCGGTTTATAATTAAAATATGAAACTGCTGGGCAAAATTGTTGTCTTTTTTTTGGCTACTATAGGAGCCTTGACTATTATTGTTGGTGTTTATCTGTATTTAGCCGATCCTTTTGGTATTAAATCCTTATTTAAACCAACAACAAGCAACATTAATTCAAATACCGAAACATCTTCTACATATAATCCAGTTAATAGCTTAAGTCCAGCTCAATTGGAAGCGCTTAATAAGTTAGGGATTGATCCAACCGCCATACCAACTGATATTTCTCCTGAACTTGAACAGTGCTTAATTAATGCTATAGGAAAAGAGCGCTCTGCCCAAATTAAAGCTGGAGCCATCCCCACACCAATGGATTTACTTAAAGCTAAGACCTGTTTTTAATATGAGTAATTCAAAAAAAACTTCCACAACAGCCAAAGCTTGGGTGGTAGCCGTAGATATGGGTTATGGACACGAAAGAGCAGCTTACGCTCTTAGGCATCTGGCTCAAGGAGGAAACATTTTAATTGCCAATAAATATCCGGGCATTCCCAAAAAAGAAAAGGAAAGTTGGCAAAAACTGCGTGAGCTTTATGAAACAGTTTCTCGTTTTAAATCAACGCCACTAGTGGGCGAAATGGTTTTTGAGGTTATGAATCGTATGCAACAAATAGATCCATTTTACCCGCGCCGCGATCTTTCTAATCCAACTATTCAAGTTAGACAAACTTATTATTTAATTCGCAAAGGTTTAGGTAAAAACCTCATAGACCACTGCGCCCGTAAACCTCTACCTCTTATTGCCACTTTTTTTCAGGCGGCTTTTGCAGCCGAGGAATTTGATTATCCGGGAGATATTTACTGTGTGATTTGTGATGCTGATTGCTCGCGGGCTTGGGCGCCCCTAAATCCAGCTATCAGTCGCATAAAATATTTTGCGCCCAACGGACGGGTAGTAGAGCGGCTTAAACTTTACGGCGTACGCCCGGAAAATATATTTTTAACCGGCTTCCCTATGCCCAAAGAACTTATCGGCGGACCTAAGGGACCAGTAATAAAGCGGGATCTTTCACGGCGTTTACAAAACTTGGATCCCAAAGGTATATTCCGTAAAAAATACAATCGCACTCTAGTTTCTTATTTAGGGCGCAGCTGGCAAAAACTAAATCACAAACATCCACTTACTCTCACTTTCTCAGTAGGTGGCGCTGGCGCCCAAAGACATATTGGCCGCCAAATAACCGAAAGTCTTCAGGAAAAAATAAGGCAGGGCAAACTTAGACTTAATCTTCTTACCGGTACACACAGCGACGTGGTGCCTTATTATCAATCAGTTGTACGTGCACTTAAACTAACACCGTATTTGGGTAAAACAATAAACATTTGTCACACCGCCAATCGTACTGAATATTTTAAAAAATTCAGTGAAATTTTGCACACAACCGATATTCTTTGGACTAAACCTTCGGAACTATCTTTTTATACCGGTCTTGGTCTACCAATAATAATTGCTCCGCCCATTGGCAGTCAGGAAGAATTTAATAGAATTTGGCTTAAAAGTGTAAATGGTGGAGTTACACAAAATGATCCCCGCTACACCAACGAATGGTTATTTGACTGGGTTGATTCGGGCGGCTTGGCACGCTTGGCTTGGAACGGATTTATTGAGGCGCCTACCCATGGTACTTACCGTATTGAAAGCATTATTACCGGGAAAAAAGTTGAACTAGCTAATTTGCCCCTAATAGTTTAATTTCTAGTTATATAAAATGGTCTTGAAAAAGATCGTTTTTATTTTTATAATATGATAGCTAAACATTTAATAATTTCGCATATATGAAAAAATACTTTTGGGCTATATTGGCCATATTTATAATTCTGCCTGTCGTCACTATTGCCCAATGGCCATACATACCAACTATCCCGGGGCCAATTGATTTGGAGGCTTTAACTAGACCAACTTATCAAATTGCCGCAGTTCAACCAGCAATTAGTGAAGAAGAACAGGTTATTAAAACATATGAAACACTCTTACCCTCAGTAGTAAGTATTCTTATTACCGAAAGGGTTTACAATGACTTAGGTCAAATTTCGTTACAGGAAACTGGCGGCGGCACTGGATTTTTTGTCTCTAACGATGGTTATATAATTACCAATAAACACGTGGTATCACAAAAAAACGTCAATTACACAGTAATTACTAACACCGGCAAAGAATATGTTGGCTCAGTGCTGGCACAAGATCCTTTGTTTGATATAGCTATTATGAAAATTGAAGGTTCTGGTTTTAAACCAGCCAAACTGGGTGATTCGGATAAAATACGCATTGCCCAAACTGTAATTGCTATTGGCAATGTACTAACGGAATTCCAAAATTCTGTTACCCGCGGCATAATATCCGGAGTAGGACGAACAATAACTGCTTCCGGTTCCAATATTACCGAAACAATTGAAGGTGCTATTCAAACCGATGCTTCCATTAACCCGGGTAATTCCGGTGGACCACTGGTTAATCTAAATGGTGAAGTAATTGGCATTAACACGGCTATTTACCGTTCTGGCGAGGCCCTAGGCTTTGCTATTCCTATTAATGTAGCTAAAGATGCGCTGGCTAAATTCCGCAAATACGGTGAAATTAAACGTACTTTCTTGGGAGTAAGGTATATTATGCTTAATCGTTATTTATCATTCGCTAATAAATTACCGGTACAACAAGGTGCTTATATATTAAAAGAAATTCCTTCAGGTGAACCAACTGTTATCTCCGGTGGTCCAGCAGAAAAAGCGGGTATAAAACCCGGTGATGTAATTTTGGAAGTTAATGGCGCCAAACTAACCACTACTAATTCCTTAGCTACGGCTATTTCTAAATATGAACCAGAACAAGAAGTAATACTCAAAGTTCTGCGCGGCGGTACGGAAATAACCTTAAAAGCTAAGTTAGGCGAAAGAATAGTTGAATAATATTTTTATTAAATTTAAAGAACTAGTTATTAAAAATAACTAGTTCTTTACTTATTTATATAATCTTTGTAATCTTTACTGTTCTGCCAAGCGGAATATGGAATTGTCGGGTGCACTGTTTTACCACCATGCTTCACTGCCTTAAATATTGCCTCTTTAGGATAACCTCCATAAGTATAGGCATTAACCAATGTATACCAATTTCTTAAAGCTGCTGCTGGAACATTATTTTTATAAACCTGATTTAAATAATTTTTAAGTTCAACCGCTCTGGCACGTTCTTCGTTTAAATTACGACAATGTTGATAAGTCCAACTAGCCTGAAAACACTCAACGCTTACTCCTGCTACTTGCGGCGCTGGCGCAGACTCTATTTTTGGTTTGGTAGTAAAACCTAATTGTCCGGTGGTGGTTCTTTTACCATGAACATCAGTAATGTTAATTGTAAAAACATAATTGGTATTAGGCACTAATTTAGTATAAGTAACCTCATGAGAAGTGGAAAAAAGCTTGGTGTTAATTTTCCCGCCGCCCTGTACACCGCGAACTGTTGAACGCATATCTACTATACCTTTAGCTGGCAAATTTGTTCGCCATCGTACTACAGCTGTAGTATCTGTTACATAATAATCAGTCTGGCTCAAGGGGGATATTTCACTTATAAATATTGGCGTATTGTGGGTATTAGAAGAGCCGGTAGTAACTGTCTGCACAGAACTGGTGCCGGAATTGCCATTGCTGTCATAAACATAAATCTGCCAATAATATTTGGTATTCACTTTAAGATTAGGCACCACCGCCTCAAACTGATTACCAAAGCGTGTAGACTTGGCTACAGCTGGTTTAGTAAAATTTTCCACTATGTTATATCGAATTTGTCCAGTCATTGATTCATCAGCCTTCCAAGTAACAATAAAATAAGTGCCGCCGACATGAGTTACTTTAATATCGGTAATTGATGCGTTATTATATTTCGGTTGTAATACCTTTCCTGTTCGAAAAGTATAATTTATAGTGGACACTGTATAACCGCCACCAAAAGCGGTTATTTGATAATTATATGTGGTATTGCTTTTTAAACCAGACAAAACCACTTCGTGATACGTATTTGATAACGAAGTACCATTAAAAAATCCGTAATCTACTGTGGTGCCATAATCAATTCTGGTAGTAGCAGGTAAATTTGTATGATAACTTATTTGCATGCCAATAATGCGCCCCTGTTCATCCGCTTTTTCTTTAACTGTAATACGATCAATTATAAGCTGAGCTAAAACAGCTTGAGGTAAAGCCGCGATCAAAATCATTAAAGTAATAATAACTAAGATTAACTTATGTGTAGTCATAATCAAAATATATAACGATCTATCCTATCACAGTGTAACAAAATTGTCAAGAGATAATAAAATCCTAACTACACTCAAAATAAATTTTAAGTTATACTTAACCTCACCTGTCATCTGACAGGCACATTATGATGATACTAGGTATTGAAACATCCTGTGATGAAACATCTGTCGCTATACTAAATTATGGCTCACGGCAAATAAAACTAGCCGCACATTTAATCTCTTCGCAAGCCAAACTGCATGCACCGTGGGGAGGTGTGGTACCCGAGCTAGCAGCGCGGCGTCACACGGAAGTTATTATTCCTCTGCTTGATCAAGCTTTAAAGAAAGCAGGGCTTACATCATCTGATATTGATTTAATAGCAGTTACTGCTGGCCCGGGGCTTATTACCGCACTTCAGGTAGGTGTGGAAACAGCCCGCGCTTTAGCTTTAGTTTGGAAAAAACCACTTATTGGAGTAAACCATATTGCCGGTCACCTAGTGAGCCCTTTTTTAAATATTAATAATTGGAAATTAATCAACAACAAATCAACCTGGCCGGCTGTCGCTCTGGTTATTTCAGGAGGACATACAGAAATTCATCTACTTAATAAAGCTGGAGATTGGCATTTACTAGGGCGCACGCTGGACGACGCAGTTGGTGAAGCTTTTGACAAAACCGCCAAACTCTTAAAACTTCCTTATCCAGGCGGACCGCAAGTCGCTAAATTAGCAAAGATAGGAAATCCGCAAGCTTTTGTTTTCCCCAGACCAATGCTAAACAAACCTAAATATGATTTTAGTTTTGCCGGTTTAAAAACTGCTGTGCTTTATACTTTACAAAAATTTTCCCCGTCAAAAATCACAACCAAACTTAAAGCAGATATTTGTGCCTCTTTCCAGGCTGCCGCCACGGAAGTCTTGGTACTTAAAACTCTTAAGGCTGCTCAAGATTATAAAGTAAAAACCATAATAGTTGCCGGCGGAGTTGCGGCTAATAAAGAACTTAAACAACGTTTTATATCCAATACAAAATCATTACAAACAATAAACCACCTGCTATTTCCTAATACAAAATATACCGGCGACAATGCTGCTATGATTGCTTTGGCTGGTGGTATTGAAGCTAAAAAACAAGGTCTTAAAAATTTTAAAAATGGCTGGAGCAAAATTCAGGCGCAAGCTAACTGGGAATTATGGTAATCTCTAAAAGAAAAGGGGCTTGACAAAGTCACTGTAGATGATTTACTTATCTTCAGCCGATTTTAGGCTTTGTTAAAAACAAAATAATCAGCAAACAAATACAAAAAATATGAGAGTTCGTATGTCTTTTTTATTTATGCCTAATTTAGCCACCCTTATGTTAAAAATTATTAAAAAAATGACTTATTATGCCATTTTTGGGTTAGCTCTTATCTTAAGCTCAGGTTTGGTAGAATACGCTTTTGCTAGCAGCGAAGGCAGTGAAATGCCAGCTCATAATGTAGGTCTAACTTTCTTTGCTATTGCCGTTATATTAATAGCGGCCATGATCTCGCGCCTAATTGAACGTTGGGGTCAGCCCTCTGTCTTGGGGGAACTAGTTATCGGTGTTATCTTGGGAAACTTGGCTTTACTGGGGATTCATTGGTTTGATTTTATTAAAAGGGATGAAATCATTGCTTTCTTGGCTGAACTTGGTGTAGTGATACTGCTCTTCCAAATTGGTTTGGAAAGTAATATCTCCAAAATGAGAAAAGTAGGATTAAAAGCATTATTAGTAGCTATAATAGGTGTAATTACGCCTTTCGCGATTGGTACTTATCTTATTGGTCCATGGTTGCTTCCAGGCCTAAATACTAATGCTTACTTGTTCTTAGGCGCCACCTTAACGGCAACATCAGTTGGAATTACTGCCCGCGTCTTTAAAGATCTAGGTAAACTCCAAACAGCTGAAGCGCAAATAGTTCTAGGGGCAGCAGTAATAGACGATGTTTTGGGCCTTATTATTTTGGCAGTTGTCTCCGCTATAGTAACTCTTGGTGCAGTTAGTATTGGTGCTATTACTTGGATTAGTGCCAAAGCGATTCTCTTCTTGGTGGGATCAATACTTATTGGTCAATTAGCTGCCCCTCGCTTAGGTGCCTTATTTTCAAAAATAAATACCGGAATTGGTATGAAATTTGCTCTAGCAGTTAGCTTTGGTCTTATATTTGCTTATTTAGCGCAAAAAATTGGCTTAGCACCTATAGTCGGAGCTTTTGCTGCAGGACTAGTATTAGATGCTGTTCACTTTAGGGGCTTTCAAGATCCTTCGATTGTTAAAGACTTAAAACAAACTATGGAAACAACTGATGAACCAACTCGCCTAAAATTAAACGAAATAATTAATCATCATGCTCATCGCAATATTGAAGATTTGGTTGAGCCGCTTGGTTTTTTCCTAGTTCCAATATTCTTCGTTCTAACAGGTATGAATGTACGCTTGGAAACAATGTTCAATATACCAATTTTAATGGTAGCACTAGGCATAACTACAGCCGCCTTCTTTGGTAAAGTTATAGCAGGTACAGCAGCGGGTAAAGTTAATAAATGGCTGGTGGGCTGGGGGATGGTACCACGAGGTGAGGTGGGTTTAATATTCGCCGCCATTGGTCGTCAGCTAGGCGTAGTAACGGATGAAGTATTCTCTGTTATTGTCATTATGGTCATACTAACTACTCTTATAACACCACCGGTACTTACTTATTTAATAAAGAAACAAGCAAAAAAATTATCTATTGAGACAAGTCCTTCACCGTCACAAATCATTTAAATAAAAACTCCGCCCTATCAGCGGAGTTTTTTAATTACAAGACTAAACTTGAATTCTATTTAATTCTTGATAAAATAAAATTATCTTAATAAAGTAAGGGTCAAATTATTAATTAATTTATTAACTTTATTAAACCATGAATAATACCAATAAAATAATTATAAGTACAGTTATAGGCTTGGTGATTATTATGGCTTTGTTGCTCATAATTAAACCAAAGCCAGCCGTTAGCCCACAAATACAAAGTTTACAAACACCAAAAACTTCAATAGAAACTCAGGGGAGTGATTTAGATATACTTGAATCAGAACTTACAAATACAGCCCAAACTGAATTAGATTCCTCATTAGAAATCTTATCTGAAGAACAAATAAATATTGATAATGATGAATTAATAAATATTGAACAATCATATGATCAAAAATCTTTCTAAATACGTTATTTTTCTAATTTTTGGCGTCTGGCTGACGGCACCAACTCTAACACTTGCTCAAATACAACAACAAGGTACATCAGCACAAATAGTTAATAATATTTGTACCAGATTAACTAACTCAGCTTCTAAATTAAGCCAACAATTAATGGAAAAAGAAAAAAAGATTACCGAAAGACATACCGAGCGTTTGAATAAAGCTAATGCCAGAAAACTTGATCGCGAAACCAAACGGGCAGAAAGGCTTACTCAACACCAAGAACGTTTTGAAAAACAATATGAAAAATTACTGCGATCAGCTAAAACCGATGTCCAAAAACAAGCTGTGGCAGAATTTAAGCAGACTGTTGAATCTGCTCGCAGTAAAAAAAATGAAACTTTACAAAGCGCTATAGATTCTTGGCTACAGACAGTACAAAAAACTCTAACTGATCGAGATGCGGCTATTGCCAAAGCCGTCAGTGATTTTAAAAATGCGGTTAAAACGGCATCTGATAAAGCGGCAGCTGATTGCCAAAGTGGTGTTGATCCAGCGACCGTGAGATCTACCCTAATATCGAGTTTAGAAGCAGCCAGAAATAATTTTAGAGCTGAACGACAAAAACTAAATAGCTTAGGCAAAACTCTAGAAGATGAACGAGCTAAAAAACAGCAGGATATGAAAAAGACGGTCGATGATTATAAATCAGCTGTTAAAGAAGCTGTGGCTAAATTACAGGCTACTTTAAGTGAAGATAATAATTTATTAGAAGATTAATCAATATCAAAAATTACCAACAGACCTTCCCAGTAATAAAAGTGGGGTTTTTATATAATTAAAATATGATTAAAAAAATAATTACTTCAAGCCCTGCTGAAACTTATCAATTTGGAAAAAACCTGGCTAACAAATTAAAAGGCGGTGAAACTATGGGTCTAATTGGTAATTTAGGCAGTGGTAAAACCACTCTTGTTAAAGGCTTAGCTAAAGGTTTAGGAATAAAACAAACTATTACCAGCCCAACTTTTGTATTGATGAAAGTTTATAAAACTAAGCATAAAACTATTAAGCAACTCGTTCATGTTGATTGCTACCGAGTACCGGGAATTGAACTGGAAACTATTGGCTTGTCCGACTATTTAAACCAGCCTGATACTGTAGTGGCGATTGAGTGGGCAGAAAAAATACCCAAAAAGTTCAAGATGACAATAAAATTACAATTTAAAACTAAAAATAAATCAAATGAACGATTTATAAAATTAATCAAATTATTATAAATAAACTAATAATACCAGAGTATCTTTGGAGCTGACTATATATCTGTTATGCTTAATCCTAAAAAATAAACTGTTAAACTATTTTTATCACAAAAATATCTGCTTGAAAAAGTTATTTATCATCTTCTTCGGGTCCAATATATTTTGTACTAGTCTCAGGCCAATAATCATCATTAAGCTCCACCTTCCCGTTTTCATAAAGCCAAGCTCTAGCAAAATAACTAGTGCTTGTTAGGTAATATTCGTCTATTTCTTCTTCTGTTTTAGTCAAATCTACATAATAGCCAATCCCTTGTTCTTTGTTAACAAGGATACTCTCTCCATAACCCGAAACATGATACCCGGCATCCTCAAGCTCTTTAACAAACTTCATTATTTTTTCATTTGATTCTATTTTTTCTTTAGCGTTTTTTTCCGCCTGTTGATAATCAAACAAAGGAGTCTTATTAAAATAAATCTCAATTTCTTTTTCTTGATTTGGTTTTTCTTTATTATAATTATTTGATTTTTCAGAATTTCCTTCTTCAATTTTAAATACTTTTTCTGATGTTTT
>CALFUV010000026.1 GCA_937929825.1 uncultured Patescibacteria group bacterium | reverse complement strand
CTTTGTCATCAATGACAAAGATATTATTACCCGTCTGGCAAAAAGGGGCATCATTCTTGAAAAAAATCAAATAGCACCTCATCTGCTTGAGGAACAAAAAAATTAGGGGTGATAAATCCCCAATCATATCAAAAGCCATTTGATAACAAGAGCCTGATATCGCGCGCGAATGTCAGGCTCATTTTTTTATATAAAAACGCCAAAGCTTATGTTGCCAAGGGCCAGCATAAGGCACGTTTATCCGTTTGCCAGTAGCTATTTTTTCTTGTTTGCCTAATTTGCCTTTTTCTAACCACAATTGCTTATTTACAATCGCGTCTGCTTTATTAAAATGTTTATCAACGCGCAATGCCCTACAAACTCTACCTGGGCCTTCTATTCTAATATTATCTGCAAAGTTATTTTGGTCTAGCTGGACATTTTTGACGTTAGGCTTATTAATCAACTCCACTCCCCTGATTAGAACTGCTGCTGGATAACCATCTTTTTCCGTAACTACATTAAGGCAATAATACATACCATATATTAAATAAATATAATAGTACCCTGGTTTGCTAAACATTACTTCATTTCTGGCAGTACGACCACGGGAGGCGTGACTGGCTTTATCCCGCGGACCAACATAAGCTTCTGTTTCTGTAATACGGGCGCGAATAACCTTACTACCTATTCTTCTTGCTAAATAACAACCCAAAAGCTGACGAGCTACTTTAATAGTAGGCTGATTAAAAAAACTGCGTTTAAGTTTAAGACGAGGTTTAAATGATTTTTGTCTTAAAATATCTGACATTATTTCAAATCAACAACTCAAACTAATTATTTTTATTTAAAAATTACTCAACATTTAAGCCAATCCACAGCTTCAGCTACTGTTCTTATCATTACCAATTCTATACCAGAGACTATTTGACTATCTGCCGGCAAATTTGGCAGTAAAACCTGCTTAAAGCCAAGTCGTTGCGCTTCATTAATCCTTTTTTCAGCTGCCAATACCGGACGAACTTCACCACCTAAACCAACCTCGCCAAAAACAACCAAATCAGATGGCAATGGTTTTTTTAAAGCCGCTGAAGCTACAGCCGCCACTACTGCCAAATCAAGCGCCGGTTCACGACTCCTGAAACCGCCTGCCAAATTAATATAAACGTCGCTGTAATTAAGTTTTACTCCAGCTCGCTCACCTAACACAGCCAATAATACTCCTAAACGATTAACATCAAAACCGGTGGTTGCACGCTTAGGGTAAGCCAAACGGCTATGAGTAACCAAAGCCTGCAATTCAATAAGTAAACTGCGCGAACCTTCCAACACAGCAGTAACACAGGAACCGGCGCCTTGATGCCTTTCGGAAAGAAATATTTCTGAAGGATTTTTAACTTCAACTAATCCATACTGACCCATCTGAAATACACCTACTTCATCAGTTGGACCAAAACGATTTTTAACTGCGCGTAAAAACCGCAAACCCTGATTAGGACTGCCCTCCAGTTGTAAAACCACATCCACCAAATGTTCTATAGATTTAGGCCCCGCAGCTACACCTTCTTTAGTTACATGACCAATAACAAAAATTGCTGACTGGCCTTGTTTAGCCGCCTCAATCAAGCCTGACAAGACTGCTCTAACTTGAGTGGAACTACCAGGCACGCCTTCGCTAGTGTTGGAAAACATAGTTTGCAGGCTGTCCACTACTACCAAAACAGGTTTTTTGTTCAATATAACTTGCGATAAACCGCTAACCTCATTAGCAGTCGTAAAAGAGATATTTTCCCCGCTAATACCTAAACGCTGCAAACGCAAAGATACCTGCTCGGCTGATTCTTCACCGGAAACATAAAGAGTCTTTTGTAACAGATGTCCTGCCATTGCCAAAAATAAGGTAGATTTACCTACACCGGGCTCCCCTGTAACCAGGCTTACCGACCCGGCAACTATACCTCCACCCAAAACCCTGTCTATTTCAGTAGACCCGCTGCTAAATTTAGAAACCCTAAGATTCTTAAAATCACCTAAATTGATGGTTTGTGTCGATGAAGTTGATATAGATATTTTGGCCGGTCTTTGCAGAACCATCCCTTCTGTGGCCACAGTGCCAAACTTGCCACACTGTGAACAACGACCCACCCACTTGGGGTATTGGGCGTCGCAGTAAGAACAGACATAAACAATAACACCCTTAGACATAATTTATCTTTTAATCGTACACTTACCTGAAAAATGCGGATATTCAAAATGCCAAGCTTCTTCCTGATTGTTTATTTTTTCTAGTTTGCAAAAACCAGCCTGAAGCATTATAGCTTCTAATTTATTTTGGCAAGGATCAGCTGATTTTTTGCCTTTACATACTACATCAACTGCAGCCCCTGTGGTATGGGGGCATCTATTTATACTGCCTCTGGGATTACAAGTAGGCGGATTACAGTTTCCTTCTGGGCAATTTTTCTTATATAAACGCTCCTGCTCTTCTAGAGTGCGGGCAGCATAATTTACTTCAATAACAATATTTT
>CALFUV010000025.1 GCA_937929825.1 uncultured Patescibacteria group bacterium | reverse complement strand
TCGCCACTAAAAGCATCGAGCATGTACTCTTTTAAAACATTGGCCACAAACACCCTATTAGACATTGAGGCCTGCTGGTACTGATTAAAAGCCCCAGCCGCTCCGGCTACGGTAGTGGCCACTCCACCGACCAATTGAGCCGCTCCAATAAAAGAGCCTAGTCTTCCAGGGCCCCCAATCCTACTTAAAAGCCCCCTGCTTTGAAAGGGTGTTTCATCTGATAGCTGCTCAAAGCGCCTGGCTGTTCTTTTTAAAGTCGCCTCCCTTTCGGCTATTTCTTGATCCGAAGCCCCAGCTCTTTTAAGCCTTTCAATATCTTCAACCTGACGTTTCATCAACCTAGCTAATCTATCTAGGTTTTTTTCAGCTCTTTGAATGTGCTTGTCGTTTAGCTCTTTAAAATAATCGTTAACGATTTTCAGTTCTTTGCTTAGCGATGAGCCAGTGGATCTCATCATTTTTTGCACTTTTTCCATCGATTGCAAAAAGCGATCCACTTCTCGGGGGCTAAAAGCCTTGGAAATAGAGTCTGCGACCTTTTTAACTTGGTCTGCCCCTTCTGTTCTAAACTTGAAAACTAACTGCTTGATTATTTGATCCATAAATAAGAGGGAACTTGAGAGTGTTTATTTAATTATTAAGTTTTGGGGGTGTTTTTAATATCGTCTATGCCCTCAAACGACAAATTATCCTTGCTTTCCTCCGCCCCCTTGATCCGCCTAACCGCCTCTTCAATTTTGCTAATGGAGGCCTGTAGCTTTTTTTGGCTTTCGGGACTTAAAATAGTGCTTGCCTTTTGTGCCGCCTGCTTAGCTCTTTCTTGCTGTGCAGCTGCCATGGCCTCTTGCATTAGCCACTGTTCATCAGACATCTCTTGCGCAGTCTTGTCTGATTTTTCTTTGGATTCAGTATCTAATAGGGGCCTTTTTTCTTCAATTAAGACCTTTTTGAGCTGACTAAGCTCCTCTGGGGTCATATTTAGCATCTCATCTTCCATATATATAATGAGCACTTCTATGGGGTTAAGGTTTCTTACTTCGTGTAAGGGGGTGGCGTAGGTTTTAGAATAATAACGCACGGCCCTTTCAAGATACTGCTCTATTGTATAGCTTTGAACGTTTTTAAGGGCGATTAGTTTAAGTGCCTTTAATACACGATTATTTATACTAATCATTAGATTCCTTTATAGAACCAACCAATTTATCTAACTCTTCTTGCCAAGCATTTCTTTCTTTGTCGATCGACACCATTAAATCCCACAAGGGCTGGGAGTCCAAAAGCTCTCTTCCATAATCCGAATTCTTCCACCAATCTGGTGACTCAGCGATTCTTACTGAAAGCTCAGCCAAAACAGCAGCCCTTAGCTTGTTTTCCTCGCTTGCCCCCTTATCAGACGGAAGAAGTGCGCTGTATTCCCTTTCAACCAAAAGCCTTTCACGCTGGGTTAATATAACTTTTATTCTAAAAGTCCCGAAATACTTTTGCTTGGTTATTTCGCCTAAGCTTTGTAAATAAATAGGACGTATAATATCGGGCACTTTGCTCATAATAGCCTCCATGTAAAGCTAATTTTATTGTAAAAAAAAAGAGATGTCAATATGTTTACTGATCCGTGAAATGGCCATCTGCAGTGTAGCCATCTTGTATAAGAGCGTCTTCTATATTTTTAGGGCTTAGTAGGTTAAGTGGCTTATCAAATTTCATGCCAAGAGAAGATAAGACTTCACCTACCAGTTCCGAGCAGATGTAGCCTCGGCTGTTTTTAAATGTAATTTGACGCTTAAAAAGAGAATATGACATATCTGAGAGTGCAATTTTTATAAGCTCTACGTAGCCGTATTTGTCTCCGGCCAAATCAATGCAGTGATCCGATATGGCGCTTAATTCCTCATCTGAAACTGCCACTAAATATTCTTTAACAACCACATTCTCATCTTTGAAGTTTTTAAATGATTTAAAATGTACCATACCATGCGCTGCATGGAAAACGACATCGCTCTTTTGATCGCCGATACCTAAATTAAATCTTATAAAAACATGAGAATATTCTTCCCCAATCCATTTTCTAATTAAAAATGAACTTATGCCGCACTTTTTGGGGCGTGAAAAGCCGACTCTAATAATATGATTGTACACTGACATAAAAGTCATACCTTAAATTGTAAGCAATTATAAAGTTCAGTAAAAAACTTTTTCACGGCAGCTTAAATAAATACAAAATTAAATTAAGGTAAAGATTCTATATAGGATGCAGTCTCGTTCCCAAGCCATTCCCTAAACTTACTTTTTAACCAGTTAAGCCTTTCTTGCGTAAGAAAATGATACGGCTGGGTCATGTCGTCTGGCTGGACGCGCAGTAGGTGGTAGTATAAAGTAGGTATAGCGCCCGTCTCAAGGAGCTTAAATAAGTCCACCTTAATAGTCTGGTTAGTGCCTGGAATGGCGTACTCGTACTGCTCAAACCTAGAAAACAAATATGTAGACTGCATAATATTAATTCCGTCCTGCACATTACGGATAATCATCTCTCTATAAACTTCTCTGCAATAGTTTATCGCAGCTTCTTGCTGGCTAAAATATTGATAAAGTGCACTTTGATCCATATTTACCTGCTATTAATAAAAGTAATAACCTCGTGATAATAATCAATAAAAAATGTTCTGGCTGTTGTCCCAGCGTTTTTAATAATACTAGCTCCGGCTCCAGTATAACGGGCAGTTTCAGCAGGAACCTGCGCAATTAAAGTTCCAAGCAAAACATCATTAATATAAAAATTATATGTTCCATTAGTTGACGGGAATGTGTTTTCTGTTTCAATTCTTAAGCGAATTGGTTCTCCCTCAACTGCTGGAGCGGAAGTATTTAAAGTCGCCACTATAACGTTATTGTAGGCAACAATCCCCTGCCAATTGCCGCCATTAATCGCATGGTTATACCTAAAATAAACGCCGTCAACAGGTTCACCTGTCGCGTTATCAATCCATCCAATTCTTAAAAAATAGGAATCAGTGGCATTACTTAAGGTAGGTATATAAATATGCCATTCCTGTGCAGTGTTTTTATTGCTAAGAGATGTTACATTAAGTGCCTTTGTTAGGGCAGCCCTGCCTGTATTTGTAGTTCCTGTACTTAATAATAAACTTCCTGCCCATGGGATAGAGCCGGATATTGCAGGGGTTGAAACAGACACGGCCGACGCAGTGCCAGCGACAGCGCTAACCCACCCCAAGGTCGAAGCGACATTGCCGGAAATAAAATCATCATGAACTTCTATTTGATATCGATGTTCGCCTGAATTAAAGGTCGGAATAGGTCTCCAGTCCACATCCGACTGGCCTTTTTTAATCCACACATTATTACTTGGTCTATGTATGGCAATAGACCCTGGTTCACCTGGAGTGCCGCCTCCACTATTTGGGTCGGCGTCAACCTCTATAACAAAAACCTCATTAATCGTTTGTATGCCTAATATGTTTGCCATATTTATAAGAATACTTTATTTTGGCTAAAAAATCAAGAGCGTTTTAATAAAATATTAAGGTTAAAAATACGGAAGTGCTGACTGGCTCCCATCCAGTATCTGGGGCGAACCTCTTGATCTACACCGTACCGCTAGCGCTGTGAATAGCAAGCGACCCCTTGGAGCTGGAGTTCCAGCTCCAGCGCTGGGATCACCATCTACCTCGTAGATGAACACCTCGTTGATGGTTTGAATGTCTAGTATTGTAGCCATGTGGTTGTTATACTACCTATGGCCATGGTCCTATAATCCAATCCCCTGTTCTTAATGATGTTTGCGCCTATTTTGGTGTGTTTCGACAGGTCGGCTGGTCCAAAACTAGGAGTTATTGTCCCGGCTAAAGTATCATTTACATAAAAAGTATAAGTTGCTGAAGCTTGATGGTCTAATCTGATGGTCAGATTTATTGCTTGACCAACTACAACAGGTATAGTCGAGTTAACCACTGTCTCGGCATTGTTATACCTAAACACGCACTGCCATTGGCCGCTATTTAAAGCGTGATTGTATCTAAAATAGACACCATCAACTGAGTCGTAATATACACTATTCATAAATCCAATTTGCACGAAAAATGAGTTAATTGAAGTGCTTAACTTTGGTAAAAATATACGCCACTCTTGCATGTAAACTCGGCTGTCCAGAATTTTCGGGTCCATGTCGCGCCAAATTGATGCGTATCCATTTGGCATGATGCCAGCAGTGAGATTCAGACCTCTTACACAATAGTCTGAATTCCACTCAATTAAGGTACCCATGGACACTGATGAGCCAGTTCCAGACACAAGCGCTGCCCACCCTAATGCCGACACATTTAGGTTAGTGGCAAAATAATCGTAAATCTCATATCTTGTCACATAGTTTGTCGAGCTGGCGGTACTGATTGGCTCCCATCCAATAACTGGGGTGTATCTCTTGATCCACGCCGTACCGCCAGCTTTATGAAAGGCTAACGACCCTTGTGGTGCTGGGGTGCCCGATCCAACGCTTGGATCGTTGTCAACTTCAATCAAAGACACTTCATTAACGTTTTGAGTACTTAATATGTTTGCCATATTTATGAGAATACTTTATTTTGACTAAATAGTCAAGGACTTTTTAATAAAATATAAGGTTAAAAATAAAAACGCGCCACACGGTGGATGCGGCGCGCTTTAACTTTACATAAAAATAGATTTAGTCTACGGCAATTAACATTTCAACGTGGGCATACCAAGCTATATTCCGGCCTGCCGTACCTACAGCCTCTAGCCTAACATTAGCCCCTGAAGCAGAAACGACTACGTTAAAAGCCCCCACATCTTCCGACGTCACACTTGTAGCATTTTGGCGTATACTTACGGCCCCACCAATATTTCGCGCATGTATATTTCTTACATAATAAGCACCGTCGCCAGGAGAGCCGCTAGTGCCACTATGCTGGCGGCAAACCACTTTGGCCTCAATACCTACCACAGAATCATTTGGCACAGCAATATCAAAGAGGGTGGTGGCCGCAGCGTTAGTTGTCTGGACTTTACTTTGACGTGTTACATGTATAACATTAGCCCCAGACCCACCATTAGGCGAAATTTGTTTAATGATGTCGCTGCCAAGCGTTGCAGTGGCAATTTGCAGTCGTCCACCAGTGGTGGCGTTAAGTCCAATTAATAAGCCGTCATTAACAAGACGCATAATTTCTGCGGCATTACGTCTAAAAATTAAGTCGTAGTCATTAGTGGATCCTAAAAACTCATTAGGAGATGAAGATAGGGGGCCCGTTAAAGCATTCCCCAGCAAAGACCAGTCTCGGTTATCAATATCTAAAACGGTCCATTGAGTGTCAAGCGCTCCGGTTTTTAAATACAGATTACTTGTCGTTCCATTATCATATAAAGCTAAACTTCCTAAAGGTGCTGAGGTGCCTGCGGCGTTTGACGGAACATCATCCACTTCTAAAATTTGCTTATGATTGACTGTGATAAGACCTAATATGCTTGCCATAAACACTCCCTTTAATTGGTCCTCATACTATTAAGTTAAACAATAAAAATAAATGAAATCAAAATGTTAACCCTGTATTTTATGAACAATGATGTGCCCTGTCCAATGGCAAGGCCCGCCTGTTCCGGCCACTTGTATTTCAAGGGCTCCTGGCGAAGTTTTAAAAATAGCCCTAAACCCATTGTGGGTTTTGATATCTTCTGAAGTAAGCCAGCGATCGTTTATAATATCAGTTGACAGGCCGTCATTGTGAACACCACACACCCGCCTTAATATCCCAGTGTTTTTAGATAAAGCCGTTTCTTTTACTGCTATAACCACCTCAACCCTTACAAACTCATTAACATTAACGTTAATTGTTTCTGCAGTATGGAACAAACTGTCAGTAGTATCATAAGAAAACGTCCATTGAATTAAGCCGGAACTTAATGCCGATGTATGAGTTTTTTGGTGGAAATGGCCCTCAGGTGAACTTATTCCTAGGCCAAAATTACCCGTAGGGCTAATTCTCACTCTTTCAATTGCATTAGTGCGAATAGACAGTCCGGCGTTATCGCTGGTTCCAATATAGTTGGCCGAAGGAGAAGTGCCTGCATTGCCTGTCACTTGCCAGGCCACTGCACTGGCTGTAATATCCGGCTCTGTAACTACATATAATATGCCATAAGTAGAGTGTGAATATACCACCTGAGCAACTATACCGCCATTAACCGTTGTGGTTAAATTGCCCGATGCGTCGCTATATAACAAGGTTCCATTTGGCCATGCACTGGTGTCAATATTGCGCATAAAGCCAAAAGCGCATACTTGCCCTGATGTGCCGTTTGGAATGGGATCATATACTACGCCAAAATTAATATACAAAGACGGATTGGCTGGACGGACCTGCGGGAAGCTAATACCCATTCCGTCTAAAGTCACAACCCTTAAAGCTGGCAATGTAGAACCCGTATTGTTTTCTACTATTATATTTGTAGGTTCGTGCAGGTCTCTGCCCGCTAAACGTCCATGCAACATGCTTTAGTCCAGTTAAACCGTTACAACATTGCCATTTAAATCTATTACTACCCTTGGCCCATCTTCTATAAACTGCCCCGAATCGGGGTTGTATGTCACAAACTTAATCCCTGCCGAATTGCGCTCTGCCGTTACAATTTTGTTAAAATTGGTTATAGTGACCATATCAAGCTTGCCCGTTATGGGGTTAAGCACTAATTCTTCGAAGTCTTTAGTCGATCCACTCATAAGTATTCCTCACATTATATAGTATTAAATTTTTTATGTCAATTAATATTATACCCTTTGATAATATATTGGCAGTCGGTCTATGTTATAAGTTACATTAATAGTTCTCATAAGTACAGAATTTAAATAAAACCTGTACTGAAGTGGCCTGCCGTCTGTATCACGTACAATTTGGACCGCATCGTACTCTGCAGGGGCCATTTGATGGTTGGTCCAGTCCGCCGTAGGTAGTGGATTATTGGGGGTGTATGGCTCGCCGCTATAATCCACAGGCAGAGTTCTAATGGCCGTAGCTGGCTCATGCTCGTAAACATTAGGCAAAATTTCGTCAATTTTAATTCTTGGGATGCTTTGCTCATAGGCCGTAATGGTTGCACTATCGGCCACCGTGTACGATGACAGGTTTAAGGGCTGATCGTCACTTTGACTTACTACAACTAGGCTAGTCTTGTTAATAACCCTATTAACCTTGCCTATTACTGGCTGAGCTGTAGTGCTTACTATTCGCACCACTTGTCCCACAAAAAAACCAATAGTATCAGATACTTGGACTAGTCCTGAAGTTGTTCCATTGGCAGTAAAAGGACGCGATACAAAAAGCCATTTATTAGCTGTTCGATTCATCGGGCACCCGACTCAATTATTAAGTTTAACAGTTTGGGCGCGACTTTACATATAAAGACGTTTATAAGCCGTCTTAATAATCTTTTAAATATGTCGCATGTAAACTTTATTGGTAAAGGCTGCCCTTAAAAGGTCAACAAGTTTTTCTTTTTTAGCTTCTAAAAATTGAACCCTTTCAGTTAAAACACCGGGGTTAATAGACACTGATTGGCTAGCTCCATCCAGCCCAATACTACTTCCTGACACTAAATTTCTTGGTCCAATAGCGCTTATAATATTTAATGCAGCCACAGTGGCTATTAAATCATTAACTGGTGCAGGAATAGAGTTTTCTTGAAAGCCCGTTACGTACCTGATAAACCAAAACCCAGGGACTTGCTGGTTATTATAAAGCGAATTCATGATATGTACAAACGGGGCTATTGGGCCTAAAAACAAAGCCGGGCTGGCCGAGTCTGTTAGGCTTGACATGAGGGGGGTGATGTGTATAATTCCTTTAAACGCTAAGCTCATGTCAATATAGTTAAGAGGGACGTTGTATAAAATGGTCCCCTCTACTTCTGAAGGGTTGGAGTGTATGGGATTGCCGTTATAGGTCATGTAGCTTGTTGGGGACCTAACGGATAGCTCTAAAATATTGGTTATAGGCTTAACGCCTAGGTCGATTTGTCCCCACCCTTGCAAAGATTTGGTACGATCAAAGGGTTTTTTAACAGTTAAAACTGTCGGAGTTATTTGAATGCCTAAAAGCATTTCAACTTCAGCTGCTGCCCTAGTTATGAAGTCCTTTAAGTCGTCATCACTTAACTCTTGCGTTATGGCTTGATCTCGCACTACAACACTACTAGTTAGCGGTACGCCGAACAAATACTGGCTGCGTAGTTTCTCTGGGCTTATCCAGGGCTCAACACGGGTAAACCCAGCGCCTAAGCCTCCAATCTCATGATTGACTGGATATAATCCGTGGGGCGTGGGTTTATTTGTATTAAAATTAGACATTTTGGCCACCTATTAGCACTGATACGGGCTTTTAGGCATGATTATTAAGACGCTTTTTTGAAAAACTCGCCTAACAGAGCTTCCCTCAGTCAATTCAACTTCAAGATTAACGCCTGCTAAATTAAGTGTATCTGACGGACTTAAAATTGCCCTCCATATAGATCTATCATCGGCGTAGGGGGTTACGGCTGGCTTAACAACTGTATAGCTATCATTTACCGACCGGATTGCAATCTGAACAGTAGCCCCCGAAGCGGGTATATACCTTTGGCCATTAACAGGATTAACAAATTGAAATAATAGCTCAATCTGGCTCCCAGGATAAATATAGACCTGATTTATATAAGCCAGGTTATTAACGTTTGTGGCCAGCGGATCAAGCATTTTAATGCCAAGAAGCATTTAGCCTCCGGTTTTTAATAAAACTGAAATTGCTGCGCCAATAAGAGCCAATATAATGCCCACCGTTAATTTTACGTTTAGCGATGAGTCCTTTTTAATGTCATCTATTGATTTCATGATGTGCTCATATCTTGCCTCAAGCCTACTTATTCTATCCGTAACGTCTATTTTAAAATCATCTACAGATTGTATCTTCTGTTTAATTTCTTTAACTTCATGTAGACTTCTTAAATAGTCCAATTGGATTTGATTTTCCAACCCATTTGGATTTAATTGGGCTTTACTCATGGCAGACTCCGGCACAGTATAATATATTATTAAGATTGTTAAAAAGTAGTTAGGCGCCAGAAATGGCATGAAAAAAGTACAATTAAAAAGTTTTTTCTTGTAATTGGCTTAAAATCAGATATGCTAAAAGTGCACTCCTAGTTGTTTAAGACCGCCAGAGTGAACTGACTGTCCACTGGCGGTCTTTTTTTTAATTAAAAAAAATTAAGCTGCGCAAACAGGAAAATGGATGCGAACAGTCATGATAAGTATTCCATCATCAGAAAAATAAGCTACATTTCTATTTTTAGTAAGGATTTGCTCAACTGCCATTAATATCTCTTCAGGGTCTATATTGTGTCCTTCTAAAAAGTCTATCACTCTAGGCAGATTACTTATTAGCCATTCTCTTTTACCGTCTGGCTTAATAACCTCCCCTGTATAAGTTTTCCTGTCGGAATTTAAATAAAGTTTCGCTACGGCCTTTGGTATCATCTTGCACCTCCTTTGTTGTTATACTTTAATCATATCGCGTTTTACAGCCTGTGTCAAGAAAAAATTACAAAAAAATCATTAACGCTATCTAAAAATTAAGACATGTGCTATAATGATATACTTTTTTTATTTTACTTGATTTTTTAATTTTAATGAGTTAATAATGGGCGGCCCCAGTATATTTTTATTTAATTTTATTGGGTAAAATAAAAAAAGGGCGCCCGCCCGCCCCCTTCCACAGTTAACGTTTACCGTTAATATCTAATCTTGATTAACGATC
>CALFUV010000024.1 GCA_937929825.1 uncultured Patescibacteria group bacterium | reverse complement strand
GCCCTGTTAGAGTTGTAACTACAGGACCTACACTATTAAGTACAATTCATGCTCCAGGTGGAGGAGGAGTGGTAACTATTAATGGTGAGCCAATTATTATTCCTGACGATCAACCTTTACCTCCAATATATATTGATAGTGGAGTTACTATTGTTTTTTCAGCTAATCCAGGTTCTGAATACATAGCTAGTGATGTATCTGCAAATACTATAACCCGCAGCTTCTCAATACATGATCCGCATTAGCGCACCCCACCCCGCATCGGAGATGGATCTCGCGAGCTTGCGATTCTTGACCATGTTCTTCACAGCTAGATTTTCCACGACGATGGTTTGGTTTTCACGCACCAATCGTGTACTGAGCTTGTGTAAGAAGTCTTTGCGGCTGTCGGTAATTTTGGCGTGTTGCCGTGCTACTTTACGCCGCGCTTTTTCTCGGTTTTTGGATCCTTTTTGCTTACGACTCAAGGCCTTCTGAACCTGTTTAAGTTTGCGAAGATGCTTGCGGTAGTGGCAAGGATTGGCGATTTTCTCCCCAGTGCTGAGGGTCAACAGACTGGTCAGTCCAACATCAATCCCTACCGCCTCATCAGTGGCAGGCAATGCCTCTACCGTTGGGTCATCCACCAACAGGGACACAAACCATCGACCCGAAGGATCCAACTTTACCGTAACCGTGGAGGGACTTACCCCTTCAGGCAAAGCACGGCTCCAAACAATGGGCAAGGGATCCTCACACTTGGCCAGGTAGGGCTGTCCATCCCGGTACTTGAACGCCGATTTGGTGAACTCTGCACTACCGCCATTACGTTTTTTCTTGAAACGTGGATAGCGAGTACGTCCGGCAAAGAAGTTGGTAAAACCCTTTTCCAAATGGCGCAAGCTTTGCTGCAAGGGAACAGAGCTGACCTCGTTGAGGAACTGCAAATCCTCTTGTTTCTTCCACTGGGTCAGGTGCGCCGATATCTGAACGTAATCACCAGTTTCTTTTCGTTTATGCCAAGCCTCAGTCCGCAGGGCCAAGGCTTTGTTGTACACCAGCCGCACACAACCCAACGTTTTACGAAGCAAGGACTCTTGCTCAGCAGTTGGGTAAAAGCGGTAACGGTAGGCACGTTCAGTCACATATCATATTATAACACAACTAATGGGGGTGTCTATCCTCGTCGTCCAGCCTCCTATCCATCCCCCACCTGCTACGCGAGGTGGGGGTATTTTGGAGACCATCTGATAAAAAAGGTTTTATAGCATCAATTAGGCTGTTACTAAAGTCCTCTAAACTACCATTATTGTATATATCTATTTCATTAATTCCTGTGTTAGACAAGTAACTTCTAGAGTCATTATTAAATGTGTACCCATCTCGATGAATACGAACTAATAAATTATTTGATACTCCAAACTTTTTAACTATAGGTTCAATTTCTTGAATAAATCCAGAGTCAGAAAACACTATCAAATCAATATTAGGTGATTGCTCTAATATATTAATTAGATTCCTTAAAGCTAGTTCTCCAAAAACTCCCTTTCCAAATACTGTTTTTGCCCAGTCCTCAGAAAAACTAATAAATATTTCTCTTAAGGATTTGTTAAAAAGTTCAGAGCTTATTAAGTCTTTATTTTCCTCTCTTAAAATTTTCCAAGTTTTATCGGGTAAATACTTAAAGAGGTTTCTTATACTATTTTCAATAGGAGCTGCTAATTTAGAATGATAACATCTTGATTTAAATTTGTTTTGTATAATTCTAGCAGCAGTATCCTTACCACATTGTGGTGGACCATTTAACCAAACTATTTTGACTTTTTTATTTTTATTTGGTTTATTAAAACTTGTAGTAATCCAATTAAAAATAGACAAACAGATAAATACTATTACAAGAAGTGGCCAAGTTAATATAAGATATACTGTTTGTAACCCAGTTACTCTCCAATTGAAAGAGTTGCAAATTAAATAGCCTATTGCTATATAAAGCAAAATAAAAATAGTTAAATTAAAGATCTGAAATAGTGTCATGATGTTTATCCTTTATTATTGAATACTGGTGGTGTTAGTTAATTAGCACCACCAGTGTTTAAGTAATTTAGATTGCTAAGAAATCTCAGGCTGGTATACTAATCTTACTTTATTTACCCCACCTGTTTGGCAAATAGCCCAGTGTAAATATCCATCAGGGTTAAATTGTGAATCATACTTACTTTCTAATTCTTTCAATAAACTAAAGCTGCGTTTTACTAATTGTTGACCTCTTTCCCAGTAGGCTAAAATTTCGTCTTCTAGCTCTCTAAACTCTGGGCTATGGTATAAGTCATTTAATTCATTACATCTAGCTTCTAACTCAATTAAAGCGGGTCTTGTAGCCGTTACTTGTTCCATTTGAGTCTCCAATTTGATTTTTTGGTTTTACTCATATTAGTTAGTTAGTTAGTTGATTGCTAAATAGCTAATATGAGTCTTGAATAGAAATAGGTTTACTTTCTTCTATCAGTATTATATCTGACCTATTAGTTAGAGTCTTATATTGTTCACTGGTAAAGTCATCCATAACAATTCCCAGTGAATCTATCCTATTAACTTTTCGGTTAAGCAGTGTTTCTAAATCATTGATAAAGTTGTTAAACTTATCTAGATCTACTGCATCTGGGTTCTTGTGACTCTCGTGAATAATAATGAGACGGTGATTTTCCAATGTACTGATCCCTATATTAATTATTGTTTTCTGTAATATATTTTTTACTATTCATGTTCATGTGCAAAATTATTTTTGAGTTTTCTTCGTTAATCTCCACTAAAAATATTTTAAACTTTATCTTCTCTATTTCTTTTACTCCTATTCATAAAGGAATAGAGTTATCTATTAATTTTTTAACAAATTTTCTTTCTTAGTTTAATCAACTACACTAGCTGAATATTGTCTTCTAGTACTGCTCTATAACTATAAAAACCATCAAAGTTTCTAGTGTAAACAGTTTTAAATTTACCCTGTTTATCTTTAATTCTTCCAACCTTGAGGTCTAGATTATCTAAATCTAAAGTTTCTATTGGTTCTACGGCTAATAAACT
>CALFUV010000023.1 GCA_937929825.1 uncultured Patescibacteria group bacterium | reverse complement strand
TGGTATGGGGGCATCTATTTATACTGCCTCTGGGATTACAAGTAGGCGGATTACAGTTTCCTTCTGGGCAATTTTTCTTATATAAACGCTCCTGCTCTTCTAGAGTGCGGGCAGCATAATTTACTTCAATAACAATATTTTGATCTTTAGCTAAATCAGCCGCTAGTAATAACTTTTGCAAAGTATCCTCTCTCAAATAGGGATATTTTCTTGTATCACCATCTAAAGATAAATTAGAATGGGCTGAAATTTCCACCAAATTAGCTGACGGCACTTCGGCTGTAATAGGTTCTTCAGCTTCAAGTGTAAAATCTTCTCTCTGCACTGGAGTAATTTGAAGTGGTTCAAAAACAATTAAAGCCGGATTTACTAAAGATAATAATGAGTAGGAAATCAAAGCTAAAACTAAACCAGTAATTGCTCCCACAATGGTATCATTAGCGTCTTTAACTTTTTCCGGACTGCCAGCAGCCATAATGCGCTTAAATCCGCCCCACATCACCATTACTACGGCAATGACTGCTAAAGCGGCTACAAAAAATTTATAAAAAAGGGCAAAATATTTACCTATAGTAGTGTTATCAATAATAATTTTACCTCCATCTCCCTTAATAACTTTAAACTCCTTGCCTCCTATGGTAATGCTACCGGGAATACTGACTTGAGGTTTAAAATAAATTTCTTCAGCTGGCGGTGGGTCATATTTATAAACTTTTACACAAGCCATTCTGGTTACTAACCTAAACGGTCCGCCCGGTTTATACTTGCTGTCATCATAAGACTCATCGTATTTACGTACTGTACCATCAGTACAATAAAGATCAGGACAACATTTTACTTCGGAAGTTGTACAGGTTGTACCTTCAACTTCAGTCCCCTCTGGATAACAAGTCTGCGGAGCGCAACAAATTTGTCCTGTACTACAATCAGATGGCAGGGGTAATATTTGCCGAGGTAAATTAGCAGGACAAGGCGCCATATCTATACAACTACCAGACTGACTAGCGCAGGTTTGTTGAGCCTGAACAGGCAAAACATCAAAAAATAAAAGGGCTGAGAGAAAAATGGCTACTATAATGACTACTATATTGAGCAATCTAAGACTAAATACCATAACTAAACTTTACCATAAAAAGATATTGATTGATATTTATTTCAATAAAACCTGAAGTTGTTCTTCTGTAATCAAACCGCTAAACCCTTGACCATTAATAATAAAATAAGGCGTGCCGTCTATGCCGATAGATTGACCTTCAGCTATATTAAGCTGAATCAAGGGTAAAGTTTCGTGACTATTTAAACATCGGTTAAAATTTTCAATATTAAGACCAATTTTCCCGGCAATAGTCAAATAAGAATTTATATCAAAGTTGCCTTGAAGAGAAAACAATTCTTGGTGATACTGCCAAAATTTATCCTGCCTAGCAGCGCATTGAGCCGCCTCGGCGGCAGTTTGAGCTTGAGCAGACCCGGGTAAGGGGAAATCTTTCCAGATTAATTTTATTTTACCCGGATTATCGTTCATTGCTTTGGCAATAATTGCCGCGGATTGAGCGCAATATAAACACTGGAAATCACCAAATTCAATAATTGTTAACTCGGCATCTTTACTGCCTATAAAAGGATCAGCCGGGAAAACTTTAACCTGGCTGGGTAATTTTGTGGATTGATTAATTGGCGGGGCGATAAAAGATGATGTTAACTTTTTGGGTTTGTTTTGTTGAATAGTTAATCCCCAAATTAAAAAAATTAACACTATCACTATTAATAACCAACTAATTAGATTACGAAACATAAAAAAATAAAGACAGCGAGTTAAATAAGAGTTAAAAAGATGATTTGCTGTGGTTACCCCCTTACATTTACTTACTCTTGACTCTGGCTGCTTATGGTTTTAATTGCACGCTGCGTAATTGCCCCCCAAAAGCATCGGTTAAATATAAAAATCTTCCGTCACTGGAAACGGTAAGATTATTAACTGATATACCCTGCCCCAGCTCATTTACCGGCTGAGCCACTAATGATTTTCCGCCAGTGGCTAAATCAATTTGCCAAATATCATCAGGCAATCCTCGAGCAATAGAACGAGTAAACCCCGAGCCGGCAGGAAGTCCTTGCGGAACAGCGCAATAAGCTAAGGTGCCGCTAAAAGTGCATTTATCAACCCAAGTATTTAAACCCAAATTAACTTTGCCGCTGCCAACATTATCAGTATTAGCATTTACTAAATATAAAGTAGGTTTATAATCAGTTTGATCGTTATACACGGAGTAAAGCAATTTTTGGCCGTCTGGCGTCCAGCTGGGCATAAAACCTCTGCCTTCTATCGGCAAACTGCGAAAATTTTCACCATTAAAACCAATTAACAGCACATTTTGGTTGAATAAACCAGCCGCCTCGCCCGTACGCGATAAAGCTACTACCTGATTATTAGCTGACCAATACACATTTACCTTATCAGCATTATCACCCATTGGTTCTATAGGCCTAATCTGTGATCCGTTGGCGCTTACACTTACTATCCAATTATCAGCAGAATTAGTATCAGAAAGATACTTGCCAACTATATCTGTACCTGAAGGGTTAAAAGAAAATTCTGTCATTTCTTTGGGAAGTGTATATTGACGATTGGCCGCCAGATCATAAACTATATTGGCCCCATCAGGAAATTCTAAAATTGTTTTATTGCCGTCAGGTGACCAGGTAATGGTTTCCACATTGCAATAACGCTTCTCGCCCACTATTTTTTTCTCGCCATTGGGCTGAATTTCATAAAATTGGCAGGTTGATTCATCATAATAACGCGCTCCGCTGCCGGGGCCGGTAAAAGGTGTTTTTACAGCATTTGTTGTTAGAGCTGGAGAGGCTGTACGCCCGCCGTCGGCAATAATAGCCACTTCAGGTAAGGTTGGTATACCTGTTAAAAAGGGGGGTTGATTTAAATTAAGATTAAGCTCGCCCGCCGGCGGCAAAACTCCGGGTAAACCGGCTTCTTCATTAATTGGTGGCGGAGCAACTGGACGAGGGCGTAATGCCAAGATAATTAACCATACTAAAATTATAATGGCTATAACAACAATGGCTATTAATCGTAATTTTCTTTTGTCAATATTTTCAAACATATTATT
>CALFUV010000022.1 GCA_937929825.1 uncultured Patescibacteria group bacterium | reverse complement strand
CGTATTAGCACCTTCGGGCTGAATGCCTACGCGAATGCGAAACTGACCTGTTAAGGGCCAAGTAGCTGGTATAGTCCAAGTAGCCTGCCCGTCTTTCAATAAATTAAGATTATTGCCATCAGCAATATTAAGGGTGTCGCCAGTTTTAACATCAACTACACGTAAATAGCGCAAATAATAATCCAGTTCAGGTGAATTTTTCCAAACAATTGTATGGGTCTCACCTAAACGCCAAACATCACCGGCTTTAGGAGAAACTACTACTAAAGAATTTTTATTTTCAACTGGTACAGCTTCAGTAGTTTCTCCCAAGACGCTGGGAACAGGAAAAAGATGGGGATAATAGGGATTATCCCATTTGTAAAAATTGGCGGCTTGAGCTGAATTTTGCCAAAACAAAAAAACACCCAAGACTAATAAGAAGGGCATTAAATATTTGCGCATATAATTTTTTCCTTTTAGGCTGTCTTATTTTGAGACTAGCTTAAATTAGCCAATGTTGGCTATTAATTTTTATTTTACTATTTTATTATAGCGTTTTTTAAACAATTTGTCAATAATTTTTATTAAGCTATGGGCAGAGAAAAATAAAAAGTACTGCCCTTGCCCTTAACGCTTTGCACCCAAATGCGGCCCTGCATATGTTCAATAATTTGCCGGACAATAAAAAGACCTAAACCTGTACCTTGAATATTGCGTGTTTCCTCAGATTCCACCCGGAAAAAACGTTGAAATAGTTTAGTTTGATCTTCAGGCGCTATACCAATCCCAGAATCTTTAATCCAAGTTACCACCCTATTCCCTTCCTGCCTTGCGCCAATTTCTATTTGCCCGCCGGCAGGCGTATATTTAATAGCATTACCAATCAAATTAACCAATACTTCCTGTAACTTATCTTTATCCGCTAAAACCTGCGGCAGAGAAACAGGCGGCACAAAACTTATATTATGCTGTTTTTCATCAGCTAAAGGCTTTAGCTCGGCTAAAGTAGACTGAATAATAACCACTAAATCAAGAGGAGAAGTTTGTACTTTTAACCGGCCAGCCTGAGAGCGGGCCACTTCCAGTAAATCATTAACCAAAACAGCTAAACGTTCACCAGATTGCTGCAGGCGGCTAACAAATTCACGCGCCTCCGCAGGCACACTGCCCGCTGAATCAGCCAGCATTTCAGCGTAACCGCGAATAGCCGTAACCGGTGTGCGAAGTTCATGAGCGGCAATAAAAACAAATTCATCTTTTAAGCGCTCCAATTCTTTTAAACCTGCTGTCATTTGACTAAAACTTTTTGCCAGCTCGCCAACCTCATCATGGCCAGCCGTAGGCAGAGACACATCAAACTGGCCTGCGCCCACTTGCACGCTGGCGGCCGTCAACTGACGTAAGGGTTTGGTAAATCTCCGTGCTAGCCAAAAACTTATGACTATTAAAAAAATAAGCAAAACTACAGTGCCAATCAGCAAACGGATAATTATTTCATCTACCACTGACATAGCTTCTTTGGTAGTCCACTCCACAATCACACCCCAATTAAACTTAGGGATAGACCGGCCAACAACAAATACTTCCTGCTTAGCAATTTCTGAATAATAAACAGCTGTATCATTTAAACCCGGCACTAAACCCGAGGCTAAAACCTGACTAACAAAAGGATTAAATTTAATATCAGTACCTACAGACAAACCTGAAGGCACCTGACTGCTGGCGGCAATAACTCGCCCCCCACTATCCACTACATACAAATAACCGGTTTGGCCTAAATTAGCTTGAGCAATCAGAGGGATAATAGTTTTTAAATTAGCTTCACCGCGCAACACACCTATAATTTGGCTCTGCTGATTAATAACCGGCGAGGCTAAAATAATCCTCGGTTCGTTATTGGTAAAAAAAACCGGCCCAAAATAATTTTGACCACGCAAAGCAGAAGCCACAGCCGGTTCATCACGCCCCAAAACACGATGAATTGGTTTATCAAAACCGCGCACCACCCGGGCAGTTTCAAAACCATCTGACGGCTGTATAAAAGACAACTCCACTAAACTATCATCGGACGCTAAATGGCCTTCTAAAATAAAAGTTTGCTGTTCATAGCCTATAGCGTTGACATTTGGATCAGCTACCACAATACGAAAATTTTCAATTTTATCATCAATAAATTTTCTTAATCTATCAACTGACTGATTAACCAGCTGCCATTGTATTTCAGCCACGCTTTGTTGGCGAGTCGCCTTGACTGTGCTAATAGCCAGCCAAGCCAAAAAAAATAAAGCCAATAAAATTACCAAAGACAAAAGCAAAGCCAGCTTTCTTTCCAAACGACTAGTAATAAAAGAAGTTAACTTCATTTTTGGCTGTGTTAACGTTTGGCTCCGGAATAAGCAATAGCCCGCACCACATCCCAATCAGCGGCAGAGGCAGGATTATAGCCGTAAATATAACGAAAAGAGTTTATAGCCGCGGCTTCGGAAGTAAGATGGCGCTTAGCCGAACGCAAACCATAAGCCATTATGGCCAAAGCGGCACTATCATGGGGATTAGTTACCTGTGGAGCACGCAGATAAATTTTTTGAAAAGAATTTTTCATAGTCTGCTCACGCTCCGGTAAAAGAGAACCCGGCCAACGCCCGTTGGCAATTTTTAATATTTCCTGCCATTCATACTCTGACTGCGGCCAGCGCCCATAAGCCGCCCGAAAACTAGCCACTACTCCACCGCGCTCGCCAGCACCCAAATGAATAGTGGACAGAGTGCCATAAGTAATAAAATTAAGTATTGTTGATCTAATGCCGGCGGGTGGATTATCTTTGTTTATGACTTTTGGTAAAATTTCTGCTTCGTATTTTTGCTCCAAAGATAAATCTCTTTTTTTATTAACGCTTAAGGCTAAAGCATCCGGACCGCTGACATAAACCTTGGTGCCTTCAGCTAAAATGGCTGCAAACTGACTGGCGGGCCCATCAATTGGTTCTGATGAAGATTCTGCCGGCGATGATACTTGAGCGCTGGCTGGTTGAGCAATAAAAGGCAAAACAATGGCAAAAATTGTAAAGTGAGTGGTGGTAGCCCTAACCTTGCGATTAACCTGATCAACTACGCTATCCAAAACCTGCCATTCCTGATGTTCCGTCTGCCAAAAAGCCAGTTTTAAACCAGCGGCTGCTTCCATTTTGACACCAAGTGCCAGCAAATCAGCTTCAGTATAATCAAATTCCAGTAAAATGGCCCTATTAAGCCTGGTAACCGGAGTACTAGCATGTTCGGCAGTAATCCGACGAACTGCGCCGGCCAAAGGCGCAGCTGTGGCTGTGGCCACATTATAACTGCTTTGTTGAACAGTTAAAGTGGCTGTTGAACCGCTGCCTAAAGAATTAGCCGGCAAACTGACTTTAACGCCCAGTTCAGGAACTAAAACTGTAGCATTGCTGGTAGGTACAATGCTGTTAATGGTAGTAATTAATGGAATAGCTGCTCCTAAATTAAGATTAAAACCAGCCAGATTGCCGGCAATATTAATTTCCAGCGGCTGACTGCGATAATAACCATCAGCCATAGCTGATAAAATCCATTTACCTTTATCAAGCGACAAATTATAATACCCGCTGTTGTCTGTTACCGAGACTAGTATAGCCTGAGTTGAGGGATTATAAGCCTGTACCGCAGCGCCTGCTTTAGCCACTCCAGCCGCCCAAACCTGACCACTAACATTTAGAGGTAAGGTTATTAATTGAATTATTTTTTCAGCACCACTGACCGTAACGTTTAAATTAAAATTTTGCACAGCAAAACCTGATTTGGTAACCAAACCGCGATACTCGCCGGGTGCTAGTTGAAGCCAAACCATACCAGCTGAATTGGTAAAAGCAGAGGTATAAAGAGATGAACCCAACAAACCTAGTTTAACTTGAGCTTGAGCTACTGGCTGTTGTTCTGAATCCTGCACTAATACATTCACCGGTGAAAACTCGGGTAAAATTATTTGTATACTAATATCAGCCATACCAACACTTAATTGCCGCCCGTTAACTCCTGAACCGCTAAATTGAATCTGATCATTGTTTACGCCCGGAAAACTTGGTTGTAATTCATAAACTCCCGGCGGTAATTTTAAACTGGCACTGGCAGAATAATTAAAAACAAGCGACTCTACCCGATTTTGATAAACTAAAGCAATCAAACCGCTGGGAATAATAGAACCATTGTGTGTGGATATGGTCAGTAAAACTTCAGGCGATATAATATTACTAATTGTTACTGTCACAGAATAAACCCATTGATTTCGGGCTGTACCTGAACAAATATTATTGCTATTACAAGCTTCAAGTTTGTATTTATAGCTACCAATCGGCAAGTTTAAATCTGTAACCGCTAAAGTGGAAATGGCAGGAAACACTAATTGCCAATTATTACTTTCAGGGCCAACTAAACGATAAAGATTATAAGATGCCGCCCCAAGACTTGCCGGCCATGATAAATTAACAGCTGTCCCATCGGCTGAAGCTAACAAAACAGACGGTGGATTGGGCGCTGTATTTTCATCATTGCCACTGCCAGAAAGAATTATGTCAAAATTAGTACTGGAGGTTACTGTCGCACAACTGTTAGTAAAACAAGCTTGTAAAGTGTGCCTGCCGGCTATTAAATTACTTGTACTTAAACTGCCAGTATAAAAATTTAAACCGGTAAGACTTTGAAATGGAGGGTAAGTAATCACATTATTATCTGGCGTAAGTACTTGAATTTGTACAAAAGTAAGGACACCTGAAGCACAAGACCAAGTGTAAGTTAAATTTTCTCCCGCCAAATAAGATTGTTTACTGGTAGTAAGTTTAAAACCAGTACAAGTATTATCACCAGTTGAACCAACTGTAACTGTCACTATATTAGACCAAGCCGAACAACCATTAGAGCTGTTGCAGGCTACCACATAATAATCATAAGAATTGCCGGGAGTTATTTGGTAAGTGTCATTAAAAAATGTAATATTAGCACCTACCTGACCGTGCGGACTTGTGGGCCAAGCGGAGTCAATGCTATTTTTGCGATAAATTAAGAATTTATTTTCATTAATTGAATTATCCTGCCAAGATAATGAAATAGCGGTGACTTTTTTAGTCGTAATTTGTAAATTTGTAGGCGGGGCCGGTATATTTGACTCACTGCTAACTGAAACAAAAACCAAAAAAGGCGCTGACCAAGGAGATTGATGGCCATATCTATCGCGGGCCTGTACTTTAATATAATACTGTCCGGGCTCCTGCCAAATATGAGGTACTGGCGAGGTTACAACACCATTTATATTGGTGTTTATAAAAGGGCTAAAACTAAAATCAGTGCCATCATTCCAGTCAAATACAGCCTGCAACTCTTCTTGTTCTTGGCTAGCGTACAACACTACAGAATAATTACCTTGGGTATTAACAGTAATATTAACCGGACCGCTTATAATGACGGGGGCTGTAATTGTTGAAGCTAAACTGACAATTGGAAAAAATAATAACAGGCCTAACCACCATATTTTTTTATACAAGTTTATTTGCGGTATAGACATAAATAAATAATTAATTTTAATAATAGATTATTCAGTTGCCAACCAAGATGAGCCTATAATCTCACCTAAAACAACATTTAGCTTAATTTCTTGGCCGCGACGCTCGACCGCAAGTTCCACCGTATTATTAGGGCGATACTTTTGCAGTAATAATGATAAACTGTGTTTATTTATTGGTTCACGATCAATGGCCAATATTTTATCATCAGGTTTTAAACCGGCTTTTTCCGCCGGACTACCAGCTAACACAGCTTTTTGACGGCCGGATGTAACCAGAACAGCACCGGGGGTACTGGGGCCAGAATCAAGCCATAACCAGTTTGTTTGTAAATATGTAACTCCTAAAGACGGGCGAACGGCTTTTTTCTCAGCAAACACCCGATCTATAACTGAAGCCATATTTAATAAGGGAACCACACTCCTGACTGCGTCTCCCCACTCGGCTGTTAAACCTACCACCTTACCTTGCAAATTAAAAACCGGCGCTCCCCGAGCTAACATTGGTAAAGACTGATCAAGTAAATAACGATCCGGCAATGATTCACTAGAAACCGCCAAATCTGCCCTGCTAGTAAGCGGCCGCCTATAATTCAGGGAGGCTAAATATCTTAAATACCAACTCCGGCTAATTCCCTGACTTTCATTAACCGGCACTACTACTGCGCTATTCACTGCTAAATCATCGGCTTTAATAAAAGGCGCAACGATTAAATTACGAGCTTCAATTTTTAAATAAGCCAAAGACACTACCGGATCAAGCAACACGGCTATAGTTTTATATATCTGACCATCAGCTGTCGCCACAGCATATTCTTTTTTAAGATCAGTTACTACCGACTGAGTTGTCACCAGCCAGCCATCACTCGATAACACCAATGCCTGACCAAGAGCCTCATGATTCAAATAAGTTTGATCTGTTAAGGGCAAACCCGCTTTTAAGGGACGATAAATAAACACTGTAGCTACTGAACTGCCTATCTGTTTGAGAAAATCATCAGCTAAATCCGGTTGAGCTAAAATAGTATTGATGCGTGGCGGCGAGGAAATATAATCACCCGGCGCAATTAACCAAAAGAATGTTGCCGTACTGGCAGCCAAAGAAATGGCAGTAATTAAAAACAATAAAGCAAAAAAATCAAGCCAACGCCGAAAAGAGCGAGGTTGATCCTTATTGTTTTTGGAAAAAATTCTTTCATTGCGCTCACGGTAAAGCGCTCTAATTTCTTTTTCGTACTCAGAAGCTGGTAAATTACTATTTGTCATATTTTCAATACCAACGGGCAGTTAATAAAACTAAAATTAAAGAACCAATAATCAAAGACAATTCACGACTTAAAGAACGACGACTGATAAATCCCTGCATTTCCTGTCGCATAATCAAAGCACAAACAGCAAAAGCACAGGCTAAGGTAAAACCTATTACATAAAAACTGGTTGGCCACCAAGTAACCATAATAAAAATCTGTAAAATTACCATTACGGCTGTAAACCAAATTGGCCATTTTTTCAAAGAACAACCGCTGGCATGAACAAAACTTATAACCAAAACAACCATTGGCAGGTAAAAAGCCAACAATAATACCCAAAAGGGTATGCTTAAATACACCAAAAAACTTTGAGCTGATACTCCCAAAGCAAAAAAACTTATAACCCCCAGCAGTAAAGTTGGCCCAGAACCAGCGCCTGATTCACCTAAAAACATGGTAAGTCTTAAACGCTGCCATTCGCGCATATACCACCAAGTAAAAAAGGTGATTACTAAAATAGTTAACCAGCGATACCAATAATCTTCCAAAAAAAGCCACATTAAAAAGGAACTGCCCCAAAATATTAAAAAAACTAAACCAGCAGAAAACCAAGAACCAATTTTACCCCAATCAGTCCATTGCAACCACATAACTAAAATCCATAAAACTGCCATAAACCCAACAGCATAAGTGATTTGGAACGGGTTACGCCAAGTTAAAAAAAGCGGCACTGTTATAGCTAGGGCAATTAACCAACGCCACCACCAGCGACTACCTCCAACTCTGACCAGTTTAAATTTTTTTAACTTAACTTTTATTAAACTATAAAGTGCTTGATCTGTATTTTTAGAAAAAATCATACTATTACCTATTACCAACCTTTATTAGTAACTAAAGTTCTAAGATCAGTTTGCAATTTTTGTAAAGACATATCCATATTGGCTGTTTGCTGACTTAAAACATTTTCTATTTGCTGTAATTTAAGTATCAACGCCAAATGAAATTCTTTAGCTTCTGCCGGTACCAGCCAACTCATTAAACGCTCGCGTAAATTAACCAATTCAGGTTTATCAATCACACTAAGTTTTTTTTCAGTAATATGCAACAAACTTTGTTCTACTGAGGCTAATTGAGTTTCATAGCTAGTTCTGATATTTATCCTTAAAGTATCAGGTCTAGGCGAACCAAGTACCAAAACAGTAAACGAGGCCAGAATAAGGCTTATTGTTACTCCCAAGATACTGCCTAAAACAAACAAATTCTGCCAGGTAAGACTTTTCATATTTTAAAACTACTTTGGCCCACAATCAGAACAAGAACACCATGGTAAATGACTGCTTCCTCCGCGTTTTTTAGCCAACAAAGAAACACCTAAAGAGATTAGTAAAATTGGCCAAACCACCTCCCAAACTCCAGCTGTTATAAAACCCAAATTTTTAAGTAGGGCAATTATGCCAATTATTACCAAAATGGTTCCCCAAAACATAAAGATATTTTAATAAATAATTAAGTATTGATATTTATATTATACAATAAAACAAGTTTTTTTATAAGGCAGAGGCTAAAGTCTCCAACCCAACCTCCTGCCAATTATTTTGCTCTGACTGCCAACGAAAAACACGCAAGGTTAAAGTTTGTTCTGTATCATCATACTGATATTTAACAGTGGCTGCGGTATTCATACGATGAGTGTAAAGTGTTTTTCGCTCCAGCACTTTAGGCCTAATCCATAATTCCAGTCTAATTTTACCAGACGGCAACTCAGCTTCAATAAATTCACGATACCCCGGACCCTCAGGCAAATCTTCCTGTCCAATTAAAGCTGGTGGGGTAATATTTTTAAAACGAGTCTTTATTTCCTGCCATCGTTCATAGGTCATAAAAATTTAAATTAATAATAAAAACACAAAAAATTATTTAACTATCTTTATTGGAAAAATATTTTTTGCCTTTTAGGCTCGGGGGCAAATAATCTTGTTCCACCGGCTCAACAAAATTTGGATTGTATTTATAATCCCTGCCATAACCTAAATCTTTCATCAAATCAGTCGATGCATTCCTTAAATGCAAAGGTACGCTTTCGTTTATAGTCTGCTTTACATCATCTTGTACTGCTTTATAAGCTTCATAAAGCGCGTTGGATTTGGGAGCTTTTGACAAATATACTACTGCCTGCGCCAAAACTACATTGCACTCCGGCAAACCAATACTGTGCGCCGCCTGATAGGCGGCCACAGCTTGTGTAAGTGCCTGCGGATCGGCTAAACCAATATCTTCTGAAGAAAAGCGTATAAGGCGACGAGCAATATATAAAGGATCTTCCCCAGCTTCCAGCATACGCCCCAGCCAATAAAGAGCGGCGTCAGCATCGCTTCCTCGCATAGATTTATGAAGAGCGGATATTAAATTATAATGTTCTTCTCCATTTTTATCATATAACAGATGAGTGCGCTGTAAACTTTGTTTAATAAGTTTTTCATCTATTATTGCCTCTTGGCCCCGCAAACCAGCTTTAACCGCTAACTCCAAAGTATTCAAAGCGATTCGCGCATCACCCGAAGCCATTACCGCTAAATGTTTAATGGCCTTATCAGCCCCCTGAATTTTAATTGTGCCAAAGCCATATTCTTTATCCTGTAAAGCGCGATGTAAAATAATTTCAATATCATCAGGTGTTAAGCTTTTTAAAACCACTACCCGACAACGCGATAGCAAAGCGGAAATAACCTCGAAAGAAGGATTTTCTGTGGTGGCACCAATTAATGTTATGGCGCCATTTTCCACATAAGGCAGAAGCGCGTCTTGTTGCGCTTTATTCCAGCGATGAATCTCATCAATAAATAAAATAGTTCTCCGGCTTCTAAATTTACGAAGTTCGCCTGCTTGCTTAATAATTTGCCGCAAATCAGCCAAACCGCTAGATACAGCCGATAATGGCACAAATTCAGATTTAGTGAGCTGCGCTATTAATCTGGCAAGCGTAGTTTTACCAGAACCGGGCGGCCCCCAGAAAATAAGAGAGGGTACTTCATCTTTATCTATTAAAACGCGCAATGGTTTGCCTTTGCCTATTACTTCTTCTTGTCCAACAAAATCAGCCCAAGTCTGAGGGCGCAATCTTTCGGCTAGGGGGGCTTCGGCTTTAAAGCGATCAGCTAATGCAGCATCAAACAAATCTGGTGAAGATTGATAAGCTCTTGGCATATCTTTATTTTACACCATTATGGAACTATCTTAACTTAGCTCCAAAATGCTATCCGTTCCTCAACCCTTGACTTTTTCCTGATAATGCGCTATATTAAGATGTTATTTAAGTTTTTTAAAAAATGAACAAGTCGTATTTATTCCCACTAACCTGGGAGGGGGGAGGAATTAATCATAGCTTTATGAGTTGGTGTAATACTAACTAAATGCTAGGGTATTAATTCTTGGTATATCAGCCTGCGGGCAAAGATATACTGCTCTACCCCAGATTAGTGGGAAGGAATTAAATGAAAAAATTGATTAAGGATTCTAATAAATAGGAATCCTTTTTGTTTTATTTTTTAAAAAGTAAAAGTTATTTTCCCAACCGCCGCTGAAGTCCAGCAAACCAAGCTAAAGCTTTATCTAATTCAATCTCGTCAAAATACGGAAATAAAGTTGGAGTAAAATATAATTCGGCGTAGGCTGATTTCCACAACAGAAAAATTGAATAACCTTTGCCCGCCCGAGGTACGGATAATTAAATAAGCCAGTGGAGCTGTGCTTGGGCGCAATCTTACATAATCCGGTTCAAAACTAAAATACTATCTAAATTTTTTACCAACACTGCCGCGAAGCCTCTTAACCTGCGGCTTCGGCCCTACCTGTTGGCTAGCGTTTATTTTTATCAGCCTGTTTAATCCTTTAAACGGCTGGAAAATTGAAACACGACTTTTTATACCAACAAAATTATGGCCCATTTTTCATTTTATTTTATCTTAACTGTCGCTGGGACCAACCTCGGCTATATTGCACTTTGGTTATGTTGTCTTACAGGAATTGGTTCATTTTCAAGTTCACCAACTTAACCAAAACTCACACAAACATTAAGATTGAGTTATACTAAAGTAGTCATGAAATATAAAAATATTATAATCATAATAATATTTGTTTGTTTTGCTTATTTTATAAGGCTTAACACTAAGGCCCAGGAATTGCTAGAAAATAAAGCCAACCAAGATAACTACTGGCTGGCCAAAGTAATAGCTATAGAAGAGACGGGTGAAATTGCTTTAGCCGAAGGTGAGCTGGTTATGCCATGGCAGAAAGTTCGTTTAAAATTTCTAAACGGACCGCAAAAGGGGAAGGAAATTATTGTAAAACACGGCGAGCAAACTCAGCTCAAAAAATCACAATTTGTTAAACAACGACAAAAAGTGGTGGTGCTAGTCAGCCAAACTGTTGAACAAGAAATGAGATACTATATTGTAGACCACTATCGCCTGCCGGCGGTGGCTATTATTTTGGCAATTTTTTTAGCCTTAGCAATTTTTATAGGCCGCTGGAAGGGCTTAGGTTCAGTAGCCGGATTAGCTTTAAGCATACTAGTACTGATTAATTTCACTATGCCGAGAATTTTGGCAGGTGATGATCCGCTATTAATCAGTTTGCTAACATCAATCATAATCGCTCTATTATCAATCTATCTGGCTCATGGTTTAAATCGCCGCACTACCATTGCTGTAATTTCTACTTTAATCACACTGCTGACAGCCGTGGGTTTAGCTGTAATATACGCCAGCTTAACCAATTTAAGCGGCTTGGGCTCAGAAGAAGCTTTTTATCTGCAGGTTGGCGTACTTGATTCTTTAAACACCCGGGGGTTATTACTGGGCGCTATTATTATTGGCAGTTTAGGCGTGCTTGATGATATTACCACTGCTCAAGCAGCTACTATTGATGAATTAAAATTAGCTAATCCAAATTTTAATCAAGCTGAATTATTCCGTCGGGCTATGTCAGTGGGCAAAGAACATATTTCCGCGCTGGTAAATACTTTGGCTTTAGCTTATGTTGGAGCTTCTTTTCCGTTACTGCTTTTATTTACCGCAAATACCAATCAACCTTTATGGTTTTTATTAAATACTGAACTGGTAACAGAGGAAGTAATTCGCACCTTAGTTGGTTCTACGGCCCTGATTCTTGCTGTACCTATTACCACTTTCTTGGCAGCTAAATTTTTATCCAGTAAAACTAGGTTTTAAACAAATTTTATAAAATTTCGTCTATTAGCCACCATAATAATGACAATAAACAAATAATCGATAAAACTAAAGATATTTTTGCCAACCAACGACCGCTATCACCAGATTCGGTACGCCATAACATATATAACGCCAAACCGATTGATAATACCGGTAAAACTACATTAGCTACTACTAAACCAAGAAAAGGTAAAGTAGTTACAATTTTCAATAAAAGCGACTTAACACCAAAAGTATATAATAAAGATGCCAACCAAAAAATACTCGGCGGTAAAATTAAAAAACCTGCCAGCCAAGCTAAATAATTTTGCCGCCAATCTCTTACCTGACTAATTTGAGGTGCTGTTTCCACTTGAGTAGTAAACTTTTCTCCCTCTAACGGCAAGGCGGCTTGGGGAGCGGCTCTAGGTGCCGGTGATTCAAAAATATCTTCAGCTTCAAACTTGGGCTTAGCTGGCGCAATATGCCCGCGATATTCAGGATTCATATCCTGACGCAGGCGTAAACTTAAACCTTCATTGTGATTGGAACTATCTGACATAAGCTAGGGTGAATAACGCACTAAGTATATTACACCAGCGGCATCATCGGAAATCAAGAAACCGCCCTGATAATTAATAATACCTACCGGCCGACCACGCACTAACTTTCCTTGTAACCAGCCGCTAATAAAATCTGAAACCTCTTTGGTTTGCCAATTTATACGATAAATCTTATAACCATCCGGCGGCTGCCTGTTCCAAGAACCATGAGAAGCTACAAATAAATCTCCTCTGTATTCAGATGGAAAATCCTGTCCCTGATAAAACTCCAGCCCCAAAGGGGCAATATGAGCTGGTAATTCCACTAGCGGCGGAATTGTTTTGGCACAAGGATTATCAGTATAAACTTTTTTGTCAAAATTAGTATCATGAATCCGCTGACCGTAACAAATAGGCCAGCCATAATTTTGACCTTCAATTATTTCGTTTATTTCATCAGGCGGGAGATTATTGCCTAAATGATCGCGACCATTATCTGTGCCGTAAATTCTGTTATTGTACTCCACAAAATCAACTGTATTTCGCAAACCGCTAGCAAAAGTTGAGCAGTTGTCGCCAGCTAAATTACAACGTGTAATAGCCGCTCGCATAGTATGGCTTTCCTGACAAACATTACAGCTTGAACCAACAGCAATGTACATTTGTCCGTTTATTATTTTAACTGTTCTGGTCCAATGCCCGCCGGTTGGCAAACTAACCAGTTTTTGTTGGGAATCAGTTTCAGCTTTAAAATCATGATCATTATCCTGAACTCTAATAATACTATCTTCGGTCGCTATATAATACCAATCATTATACTTAACAATATTATGCGGCCGCCGCAAACCGCTAAGAAACTCTTGCTGCCAGTCAGCCCGACCATCACCATTAGTATCACGCAAAGCTAGAATTATACCCTGCCCGGGAACAGCCACTAAAACCGTATCATCCACCAGCGTCATCAATCTTGGACCTAGAGCAGGGCCGGGGCGTGATAAAGCCGAAGGCGAAATATCACTGGCAAAAATTTGTATCACAAAACCAGTCGGCATTTGCAAAAAAGATAATTCAGGATCACTAAATAATTTAACCCGGCCTGCTGTCTCTAATTTTGATTCCTTTATAACTATTAGCGAAAGAGGCGGTTTTACAAGCCGCACAGAAAACTGAAAATATACCACATAAAAAAGCAAAGCTATGCCTATTAATATAAAAAATATCCAAACATTGATATAACCTGATTTAACAGATGAATTTGACGCGGACCAAAAACTTTTATGATTATTTATATTATGCCATAGTTGATTAACTAACATGGTTGCCCGTAAACCAATAACTGCCAAACAAATAATTGACAGCACTAAACGCCCCGGCGGCAAGCCATTCATGTTTATCAGCCAAGTATGCCACAAGTCACCTTCCAATAAATAAGCACGGGTCACCAAAAAAATCATGGCTAAATAACCAAAACGTAAAATCTGCCGCCATAAATTTGGACCCAATAAAACCATTAATCGCTGGTTGGAAATAATGGCCATTAAACTTAAAATAGCCATAGCGGCTAATCCTAAAAGCACTTCGGGTTCGGTTAATCTTGACCACAATCCCCAACCATATAATTCGGGATAAAGCCCAATCAAAAAAAGCGAATATAACACAGCAAAATAAAAACCAATTAATCCCAGATACTTGCGGTAACCAAGTTTGGTATCCAAAAAATCAAAATAATAACTAAAGCCAGACAGAGCAAAGGAAGCCGCTATTAGCACACCGGCCGTACCAGCCAAAGTTTTGGATAAGGTAATCCAACTTACTGTCTCACCAGCAGCCAGCTGATAAAGCCAACTTACTATCCAGACAATAACTGCCGCTAGCCAAGAATTACGCCATAATCGGCGTTTTATTTGACGGGCATGAATATCGGTTACTTCTATCGGCATATAAATAATTATACCAGTTATAATTGATTTTTGCTGTCCTCATTAAGACAATTTTATCTTCTTCATACTTTCTTTACTTTATTTGGTAAGAAATACAGGCGGCTCATTTGATTCACAAAAAATAAAAATACTTTCCATTTGGCGTGGAAAGTATTTTTATGGTCGCAATTGCTGAACGAAGTGCGAACCCATTTTGAGCAAGAATTTCTCGAATGATTTTAAACCCTCGCCCTAGCGTTTCCGCCGCCGAATTTCGTGCTAACTAAGTTGGCGTGCTACCATCTGTAAATTAACTGATTTTGCCCGCAAAATCAACAAAGTTATCAAACCAATATCTTTTGTAATTTTCCAAAACTTCTGCTATCCCTCGCCTCGGTTTAAGCAATAGTTTTGTGTTTATAGTAAATCCGTTGTATAAAAAATCCTTGCTTTTTTTCTGGCCATTTTCTTCAGTCTCAAAAATCTTTGAATACCCATCAATCTTTCTGTAGCCATCTGCGTGTTCGGTCCCCTTCGGGTCAATAAATAAAATTAAATATTGTTTGCCTTTTTGCGCCCAGAAGATAAAGTCCGGCTTGAAATTGGCGATGTTATTTTCCTTCGGGTTGTAATAAGGAATCAAAACCTCGTCCAGCGTTTGATCAAGCTTTGAAAACATCCACCAGTCAAAAAGATTATTTAATTTATCCAGATTTTGTTCTAATTCTTCAATAAATTTTACCTCGCTGTTAACATTGATGATATGATTGAGGTAATCAATTTTTTCGGTCTCTGAAACTATCACGGGAAGATAGTAATGGTTAGCCAAATACTTGATTTTGATTTTTTGGCTCTTCATTTCAAAACTACCCGCCTGCTCAAACAAGGTCATTTGTCTTTCAAATTCTTTTCTGGGGATTTTTCCGTACTGCTTATCTAATTCTTTTTGTCTTTCAGGATAGCGTCTGACTTTCTCTATCTTTCGCTTGATTTCCTCGTATTTTTCGCCATCGCTAAACCTAACATGCCTGAAATGCACGATTTCATTTTCCAGCTCCTTAAACTTATCAAACTCTTTGCTTTTCACTCCGAGATAATCAAAAATTCGGCCAAGAATTAGCTCCGGTTCAAAAAGCGAGTTCCTTTCACTAAAATCGTAGTATCGCTCTTTTTCGGCAAAATTTTCCTTTGCTTTCTTCAAAACCTTTACTTCGCAATCATATTTAACCAAAGCGATTTTATCGCCCAAAAAATTATAGAATTTAGAAGTTATATCAAAATCCTCGCGGCTGACAGGATATTTTTGCGGGTCTTTTTCCTCGGCAAAAATTCTCTCGGCGGTTTTATAAACCGGCACCAAAAGAGGATGTTTTTGCGCTTCGGGATTCACTATAAATACTTCCCCTAAATTCTTGTCTTGTTTTTCTTCTTTCAGCGTTTTGATTATTTCCTTCAGGTTTTCCGCGTTCGTCCCGAAAACGAATAAACTCTCAATTGGCAAAATCAGATTTTTGGCTTTCTCCAACAACTGCTTTTCTACTTCCTTTGCGTTGGACAAATTCTGAAGCCGTTTCCTTTGGTATTTTTGCGGCTCTATTCTCACACCCCTGCCTACCGATTGCAGAACAAATTTTTTGGCGTCGCTTCCAACTCCGATATTTACAAATAAAAGAAGGTTTGGTCTGTTAGAATCCCAGCCTTCGTAAAAAGAGCGGGAACCCATTAAGATATTTATGTCTGAATCATCGCGATTGATTGCCTTAAAGTAACTTTCATTTTCAAAACTTTCGTTTATTTCGTATCCCCCAAGTTTATCTTTCAGCCAGCCGGAAATATCGCCGATCTTAATTAGGGCAAACGGTTTATCAGATGTTATCAGTTTAAAAACCAATTCCTGTCTGTTGCCGGGAATTTTCAAAACTTCAATATTGCCCGGGGTTGTGGCGTTCAAAACATATTTCAAAATATACTTGTAATCTAATTTTGAAATTAATTCGGAATCTACCGTGCATTTCAAATCCTCAAATTCAAATGTTGAATGACTGCTAAACTCATGGATAAGCTCTTGTTTTGCCTGCTGAAGCACATCCGATCTAATTTCATTCTTAGCTACTTTTTCCAATTCCCTAAAAAACAATTCCAAATCAGATTCTTCCACATCTACGGAATTAACCAATGTCAAAAGTAGCGGGCGGTGGTAGAGTGAATTATTAACCTTTCTGATTTTTTCAAAATACTTGTTGATGTAAGTTAATAGCAGTAGCGTTTTTAATACAATTTTCTGCTTTTCAATCTCGGAAAAATCAGTTTTATCCTTAAACGATGATATATTTGATTGAGATACATAAATATGCTTGCCGTATCCTTCTTCAACAAACCTTGAAAGATTGAAATTAAAAGCGCAGGTTGCAAAGTCCCTTGGATCAGTAAAGGTGGCAGAAAAGTTAAACAAAAAGCCGTTTCTTGAAAGGATGGAATATAAAATCTGCCGCTTGCTGTCTTCCTTATCGCCTTTGTGCGCTTCGTCTAAAAGAATATACCACTTGCCACCATTATCGTAGTTTTGAAAATTGACAATTTTTTCTTTGTGCTCATCAGAAATTAAATCGGAACGATAATAAAAAATAGTAATCTCGTTTTTGGCAAACGGCAAAACATTTTCACGCTTTACGCTTTCGTAATCCCTTAAATTTTTGAGATTTATTTTTGTGTCAAAATTGAAGCTGTTAAACTCATCAATATGATTTTTGAATTGTTCCAAAAGATCTTCGCGATGCGCTAAAAACAGAATATCTCCTGATGGCAATTCTTTTTCAGCAATGAGCTTGCCCAAAAGCTCAATCAGTTTAACGATAATCAGAGTTTTGCCTGAACCGGTCGCCATCCAAAAACTCATCCTGTTGATAAAGTGGGCAAAAGGTATTTTTGAATCTACGGCAGGATAATCTTTTTCGTATTCCAAAAGGTATTTTGCCGTCTTTTTGCCTTCTTTCTTTTTCAAATCATAGTCAAAATTCTCTTCAAATCCGTTAAGCTTGTAATGCTCAAATAATGCTTTTTTGTCCTCTTTTTTATCTTTGAAATATAAATGCAATGCTTTTAAGGAATTCTTCAAGGCATTTTGCTGAAAATCAAAAAGCGTTTTATCCTTTGAAAACCACGCCAAATCAAATCCCTGCCACTTTGCTGGTAAGTTTTCAAGAGGAATGTCGTTTAATATGTTTTGCAAATATAACTTCATGCATTTAATAGATTTGTAATGATTTTAATCAGTTTATCCTTTTCTTGGGGACCGCTGATTGCAATCAAAAGCGATAAAACTGTCAAGGCATTATCATTGATTTTCTTTTCGCCACTGTTTTTATAGAGATAGTCGTTTCTATCCAAAAAATACACAAACAAAAATGAGCCGATGCGTTTGTTACCATCAACGAAGGGGTGATCTTTTACGATGAAATACAGAAGATGCGCGCTTTTTTCTTCAAGCGAAGAATATAATTCTTTACCGTCAAATGTTTGATAAATATTTCCTATGATTGCCTGAAGTTTTTTTTCTATTTCTTGTCCAAACAATTTACTTGCTTCTTTCCTGGTAATTAAATCTCTTTTAATTTCTGCTACAACTTTCTTTGTTTCATCGTAACTCAAAACAAATTTGCTTTTTGTTTTTTTAATAAGCGACAGTTTGTTTTTATCATATTGTTCTAAAAGCGTTAATGTTTTTGAATAATTGGCAAGTAAATTTAAAATTTCT
>CALFUV010000021.1 GCA_937929825.1 uncultured Patescibacteria group bacterium | reverse complement strand
AAGAGTACAACCTGTATCACCTGAGCCACCGGCCAAGACAATAGAACCAGCTGCTCCGGTGGGGCCAATGTTAATAGCGGTAGTAGCGCCACCGGCAAAGTTAACTGTGGTGGCAGTAGTGTTGATGAGGTTGAAGGTGGTAGTATTGGTTATAAGACTATCTCCGTTGACTGCTAAATTGCCATCTAAACGAGTATCTCCATCATCTACCCATAAGGCATAAGCATTACTAATAGTAGCGTTAGAACCAGCTTGAGGAGCACTATTTATATACAAAGTAACCGCATCAGTAATTGTAGAAGCTCCAGTAAAAGCGTATGTTGGCGCCATTATTTTAACCGCACGTTGGGTAGTTAAAGTGCCACTGTTAAATTCAACTGTTCTGGCTAAATTAAAATTAATATCAGTAGCTTCGGTTGATGCGGCCAGAGTGGTGTCATTTGGACCAATAACTGTTAATAATGAAGGTGAACCGGCTACACGAGCTACCGGAGCTATTGTTAATCCCTTACCAGCTATCGGATTAGTAGAACCAAGCGCTAAGTCACCTTTATCATTCAAATAAAAAGCCGGCGCACTATCCCCTGCTTGAGCATACAAGTAAAAACGATTACCAGTAGTAGGTGAAATAGAATAAGCTGTAGGTGCGGAGGTAATATTAGTTCCCGGACTTCGTAAACGAATCCAGTATTTATTATCTCCATCAATAGTTGTTTTTTCCCAATTTACCGGGGCTGTAAAAAGAATTGTACCATCAGTAGTTAAATTAGAAGTATTATCAGTAAGACTAAGAGAACTCCAAGCGCTACCATTCCAGTACTGAGCTGACAAAGTAACGCCCGAAGCTGCTTGGGATATATCCGTATAAATAGTAGTAAATTTATGATCTAATCCCAGATAAAATTCATCATCTGAGGAGGCTTCACTTGCTAAAATAGTGAAAGGGGTACCTAAACTGGTTTTAGCTTCAGTAGTATGGTTTATATAAGCAGATGAACCATCAAAATTTTTAACTATATCAAAGGCTGCCGGTTTAAATTGCGATACTCCACCATCTAAAATAGAAACTACTGGATTACTGGCGCCATCATAATAGAAAAGGTCGTCGCCTGTTTTTGTCCAATGGCTGCCTAAAGCATCAGAGGCATTAAGCATTTCCACGTGGGCCATAGTTCTCACTAAAGTCAAGGCTGGACTAGCAAAACTATGTTGAGCTTCAATGGAAATAATTTTATCTGTAGTTGTATCTTCAGTAGCCACACCTCTATCATCTTGTAACACTGAAGCATTGGCTCCGCTTTCCACTGAAAAACGCATACTGCCTTTTTGACTATTAGTAGCGCCATCATTCATTAAATAAAATACAGCTTCAAAACTACCAGTTGAAGCGCTGGTTCCAATACTGCCAGTTTGTTTAGTAACAACAGTAGTACTGCCAAACTTCATGGTTAAGGTCAATAATCTAGAGCTGCCAGTGTTATTTAAATAAGTACCAGACAATACTAAACGCAATACTTTATTAGTACCTAAACTGTTAGCTGGAACATTAAATGAATAAATTTGTGTAGCGTCGGTTGTATTGGAAACTGTTATCGGATTAATATTGGTATCCAATGATTTAACATAAGAAACTGTACTAGCAGAAACTGCTGTACCTGTCATACTTCGCCAAACCGAACCGGTATAACCTTCAAAATCAGAGCCTGTCCAGCGAATAGTGCCGGCATTAGCAGATGAAGTAGTACCAATCTTAATAGCTCCGTTAACCTCCAATTGCTCTGCTGGGTTAGTTGTGCCAATACCAACTCTACCAGCGCCAGATTCCGATACAAAAGCGTAACTATTATTCACCGTACCAGCACCAGTGGGTGCTGCCACGTAATTACCATACCAATTTGTTACCGTACCACTGGTCATTGTTACACCCTGATAATTACCATATAAATTTGTTAAGGTATTAGAAGTGCCGCCTGACAAATTTATATCAGGAACTGTATGCAAACCATATTGTGCTGTTTGGGCACTATTAATAGCGCCAGACAAAATTGAATTACTACGAATAACATAAGTAGTAGTTCCAGCCGCCGCAGTTATTGCGCCATCTACATCTAATAAACCATCGGGTGTAATATCCCCAATACCCACACTACCTGAAGCTACTAACAAACCATAATTATTAGTACCGCCGGAAGCTGAAAAATATCCAGCTATGTTAGTAGATGATGCCCCAGTATGAGTATTGGTAACTTGCATACCGTAAGTAGTCTGACCTGAAGAAGCATTTGCTCCTGAAAGTGCTAAATTCAACAAAGTTTGAGTATTGCTAGCGGCCGCTGTTGTATTGGCTGAAAGTGTTAAAGCACTATTAGAAGACAAAGAATCCCAACGCCAAGTTTGAGCATAATCTAAATTGTTAATATTGTTGGTGGCTGTAGCTGCTATTAATGATGAAATTGGTATACTACTTGCCCCAATACAATCTTTCCAAGAACCGTTCTCATAGCAACGGAATTTGTTAGTGCTGGCGTTGTAATACATAGCGCCATTAGTACCAGGGAAAGAACCTTCAGCATCGCTCTTTACATCCAGTACTAAAAGATCTG
>CALFUV010000020.1 GCA_937929825.1 uncultured Patescibacteria group bacterium | reverse complement strand
AGTGGCGCCCAGCTCTTTGTTCCGCAAGACTATATCTTCAATGGTTGACGCGCCATCCAAAGAATAATGTGAATGACTATGTGGATTAATAAGCTGCTTAAATTTGTCCGTTCCCATTAGCCACCCCGACCGCTTAAAGCTCGCCTAATCTTTTTAAGGGCCTCTTGATAAATGCGATCCACTTCTGACGGGGGCATTAAAAGCAATGTTGACGCCACACTATTGCTTACTGGCAGCTTTGATGTCTTTTCGAAGTTTGAAATGCTGTAGTCGTGTTTTTCCGAATTAATAAAATCTTCATCAGTTTCTATTTTATTTTTTAAATCAAAATCAGGCGATATTGCTTTTTTGCCCATTGGTGCCCCCGCCAATAATGCCAATAATTATGCTGGCCGCCTAAATGGTATAACGACACCTCTAGCACTCAAAATCTCTTCTTTTCTCTTTAAATAGTCTAATTCAAACTCAGCATACTTTAACTCTTTTTCAATTTGATTAATTTGAGTGCTGGCAATGCCAATATTTCTATTAACAACACTGATATAGTCGGCCAGAACAAACAGGTCATCTTTTAAATTCAAATAATCATCTATACTAACAGTTTTACTGGACATTTTATTGGAATACCTTTTTAAAAGTCGGGCCTGCCGCTCGTTTAACTTTTTCAACTCTTCCTCTAGCTTTTGCAACTGTTCGTTATAATATTTTAAAGAGCCATTTAAGCTTGATATTTTTGAGTTAACCGAATATTTAGCACTAATAACTTCCTCTTCGGTATCTATATTATAGATGTTTATTTTTTGTTTTTTCATTTTGCACCTCCTTCGTTGTTTGTTTGTAAGTTCAATGTACCACACAAAAAATAAAATGCAAGATATTTTTTCTAAGTCTCAACATGATACAGGTTTAATTTTGTATTAAAAAAAGATGTTGACAGCCGGCTTTTTGTGTGCTATTGGCGAATTATTCTGTACTTGAATCCGGTTTTTCTGGATTTTTGGAGGGAAACTCTACAACAACACCCCTTTGTTCGGCCTCCCACTTTTTTTGTTCATATTTTTTAATGGATTCCTCTATTTCAGCTATTTTTTGATTATAATAATCTAAAGTGTCTTGCATTTTGTATAAGGTAGAGCGGTGTTGGTGCAATTGCATCCTTGCCGCCATTACAAGAGCCTTTCTTTTTTTAAATTCTTTGGCCGAAACAACTTTTTCGTCCATCAACTCTGCAAACTTATTCAAATAATGGTCAAGCTCTTTTTGATAGGCAAAAGCCTTTTCCTTTTCTTCGTTGTAAGCCGCTTCGACAATTTTAAGCGCAGAAATTGACTTTTTTCGGTCCTCAAGTAGACACTTAATGAAGTAGTCAATATCTTCAGTCTCCATTTTACACTCCTGTTAACACTCTTTTGGTTTTTTTCTATGACCGCATAAGTCGCAAACAAGCCAAACTATAGTTTTGTGTGGCCCCTCAATAACAAACTCTTTTAATGTGCCCTTGCCGCAGGATTCACAGGCCATAGGATTGTGTTCAAATTTTTCCTTTTGGTTTTTTTGATTATTTTTGTTCTTTTTTCCCATTCTATAATCCGTTAAATGGCTTAATTATTTTGTCAAGGCTTTTGTCTTTTTCAGAACCTGAGACATTAATCATCCTAAAATCCCCAACCGGATAGTCAGGCACCGATTCCCACATTACCTGGATTTGAGGGGCTTCCATAATGTTAAGGCTTTGAGCATAGCTGTTGGGCGGAGTCAATGCTCCATTCAGTATTAAATATGCCCCGTTAGGAAGGGGTGTTACAACAGCCTGATGGATATGCCCCGCAACAAACACCTTATACTCTTCATCATCTTTAAGCGATGCGTTAATTCGGTTAATCTGCCCCTCTATTGAGGCTATGTTAATTTGTTTGTTGGGGTTTCCAGGATTCAGGTGCGTGTCGCCATGCGTTGCATACCCCTTTTTGCCAAAAAGGTCAAATTCAACCCATGGAGTCATCGGCTGATAAAATTTGATATTTTTGTATTCAGACATAGCTTGGCGTATGGCATAATAAATGGTTGTTTCAAGGGCATTATATTTTAGTGCGGTCGCTCGGTGTGGGTGGATGGATACATCGCGCCCGTGATTTCCAACCGCAAAATAAACGTTAATAAGCTTAAAATTAGCAGCTAAATGCCTTAAAACTTGGGGATATAAATATATAGCCCTACAAGCCTGCAAATGAAGCAAGTCGGCACTAGTCCTTCCATGCAAATTATTTTCTATAATATCGCCCAAAAACAAAACATTTAATATGGTTTCATCCCTGTACTCTGTTTTATAATTTATTATATTTTCAGTTAAGCAGGCCAAAGCCCTCGCCTCTTCGACGGGGCCGTAGGATATTTTTGTTTCATTGTAGCAAATGTCAGAGCCTATATGATGGTCTGAAAAAACAACGGTCAATATGCGCTCGGTTTTCTTTTTGGAGCCGGGACTATAAACGGGGCCTTTAATCTTGGGCATCTCTCTTACAGCTTCCTGCACCCTCCTTAAAAGCCTTTCCATGTCCGCTTGTTCAGTTAACAGCCTATTGTAATTTTTACGAATCTCTTTTAAATCTAAAACCAACTCCGTATCCTCTGGCTTTTCATCCCTAAAATAAGCATCAATAACATTTCTAAGCCCGCCGGCTTTACGTATAGTCCATTCGCTGCATTTTCCCCCATATTTATAATACTTAGCTAAAGTAAGCTGATAGGGATTCAATGCAGCTATATCGCAAACATGCCTTATGTCTCTTACTAGTACATCTAAATAATTTTCTTTTTTGCCCATTTTAATCCGCCTTATTGCAAGCTGGCTTGCTCCGCCTGCTTATCATTTAAAATCTGATAAACTTCTTTAATTGTAATATTTTTAACAACATCTCCAGGCTTTTTGCCAATAAGCTCATCTACGCTTATTTCGGGCTCAAAAGCAAACGCAGGCTTAAAAGCAATTAGAGTGTCCGGTTCAGAATAAACAATTAAATCGTCCTTAGACTGGACGGTTTTCAGCTCCTTTAAAACGCCGGCTTTTTTGTCATTTTCAATAATCCTTAGCGCCTTATCAACGCGAGACTTATTAACTGCATCTGTTACAGCCTTACGTGTTATAGGCTGCTTAGTCTCACTTAAGTCGTAAATGGCCTGCAACTGTTCGTTTAAGAAATTAATATGGCCGCTTAATTCTTTTACAATATTTGTGACGGCGGTAAAAGCCTGCTTTGCTTCGTCATATAGACGCGTAAGCTCGACCACCTGTTCTTCCATCTCTTTAAAGCGTTCCGTGTAAGATTTTGTAGTTTGTTGTTCGCTCATATAAACCTCCTTTATTTTTTAATTGCATCACTTACTAAAGCCCCCACTAACGATTGCATGTCGATCCCGGGGCCAAGTCCAGCTAAAGAACTGTCGCCTACAATTACGGGATTGGGAATAGAACTTGGGGCTGTATAGGTTGGGGGCGGGGTATGAACAGTCTTGCCGCTACTTGATACTGGCCGGTTGGTTGGCGGCGGTTTTGCCGTACTAGTTGCGGAAGATTTAGAGGACGGTTGAGTAGGTTTGCTAGATTTTACGGCATTCACTTTAACCTTTTGTTCTTCGGTTTTAATTTTAGCCGTATTCATTTTAGGTTCCGCATCGGACTGCGCTACCTCTACTTGATTTATTTCCGGGCTATATTCACCCATAACAGCTTTTGTTAAATCCCTTTTTAATACTTTAGCCGCCAAAAGCTTAAGAGCATGCATTTCTTCTTTATCAAAAGGAAGCGCAACTTGCTGAGGCTTATTTTCTTCCTTTTTAGAAATTCCAACGCAAAGCTCTAGATTCTGCCTTGCAAAAACCCTAATCTTCTTGTTAACAGCCTCTAAAATTTCTGGACGGGCAGAGCCAGGGGCAAATACGTCCCGCCCAAGCAATGTTTTCCATAAATTAGCTTCTTCGATCCTTTTAACAGCCTCAGACAGCGTCTCAATGACTTCTTTCTCTTCTTGGGCGGCGCGTTGATGTTCCGACTCAATATCACTTAAAACCTCTTCAGCCGCCACATCGCTTTCATTTAAAATCATATAAACCTCCGTTTAGGTTTAAGTTTCCCCCTGATTGAGGGAAGACTTTTTACTTTTTTTCTTTTTAGCTTCTTTATGCACTGGGCTAATTTTACCTAAATCAACTAGGTAAAACAAGCCGTGCAGTATAGCATCTAATATATCATAGCCAGTTTTACCATCATCTTTGGCTTTTGACAACTCTTTTTTGATTATATTCTTTGCGGAAACGCTAAACGGATACTGCAGCAGCCATTCCGCAGATTTAATTTTGTCTGCACCCCCATGCCCATCTCCTAAAACCCCCCGCCTTGCTTCAGTAATTCCCTGCCATTGAATGTTAGCCCAAGTTTCTGCTTTAATAGCGCCGATCAGCTGAAGTAGGCTATCCTTAGAAAAACCCATACCCCAAGGCTTTTCAGAGACTATCACATCTGGCTTTTCAAGGCTAATGATAGCCGCTGCGCAGTGAGCCACATAGCTATTCTTCCTGCTAACATCCCACATCTCAGGCGAATTAACCACAAAATGCATGGGTATATGTATTGTATTATTTACAACATGCAAAACTGCAACTCCAAAAGAACCTGCGGCAGGGTCTATACATAAAATTTTCATTACAGTTTCCCTTTTTCTTCAAGCAAAAACAGGACGTATTTAAGTTTATTACTCTTGTCCTTTTTGGCGTCAGAATATGCGCCTGCCAGCTCTTTAACCCTATCTTTTAAGGCCGCTAAATCCGCGTCAGCCTCCTTGGCCCTTTCTATGTCCTCTATCTCTTTTGAAAGAGTTACGACTTTATCGCGAAGTCCCTTTTCATCGAGCCCATTAACTTCGTCGATAAAGGTTTCGGTGAGCTTTTTCTCTAGTCGCTGAATCCTGTCTTTTTTTAAAGACTCTTCCATATATCCTCCCTTGTTAATTGCCTGTTTCGGACCAAATTAAATCTACGTCTACCATATCACCGTTGCCGTTAAAAGTGCTTAAAATGCATTGTACTGTATAGTCAGTCTCTTTATTATTGTTTTTATTTTTTGAAGACTTCTTTTTGTAAATTTTTGCAAGACCTTCAATAAAGGGTTTTATTTTTGTAGGGACAACCGTAAGCGTGATCCTCATACCACTTCTCCCTAAAATTTCCTCACATAGTGCAACATAATTATCTGCATCCTTATCCTCTAAAAAAACCCTTATAACTTTAACCTTGTTT
>CALFUV010000019.1 GCA_937929825.1 uncultured Patescibacteria group bacterium | reverse complement strand
TTGGTCAGGGTGACTTCGAGCTACAGTTTAAATCTTTACCGAAATCTAACAGTAATTTTGTACAGTTAGTTAGATATTACGGCGTAGAGACTGTGGAATTTTTTCTAACTCAGCATTTAAAGATTAAACTAATCTAGTTTTATTTTGCGTTGGTTTGGCTGTCCGAAGCAGCTCGGGCGAAAGAGCATTGAACCATCCATGGTATGCGTTGGTTTGATTTTTTTTTAAAATTAGGCCTAAAGTTTCTTAAAAACAGGCCGATAATAAATAAAAACAGGGCTGAGTGATTCAGCTCTGGGCAAGATGAGAGTAAGATGAACAGAAAATATATATTGACAGATGAAACAGTAAAGATTGACAGTGCTACACTGTACCGAATCAGGAGAGTTTCTGACGGACTGTTTGGAGGCTTCGTAGAGTCAGAAAAAAATCTCTCTCAAGAGGGTGCCTGCTTTATTTATGACGACACTGTTGTGTCTGGGAGCCACAGATACTTACAGACCTGCCGGAGGGTATATGAAAATTTTTATTGAAAAACATAAGCTAGGATCGAAAATTTGGTATTATGTCAGCGAGGGTGCCAACACTCGACCACTGTCAATTCCCTTAAAAACTCGTGAAGAGGCCGAAGAATTCATTAAAACAATATTTGATGACATTAATTTTACTTATATTGACGATAAAAACAATCTATTAAATTTTAAGAAAAATTCGCCGATTAGAAAAAACGAGGAAGGAGATTGAACATGGAATATCGAATCTTAATGCGCTCTAATGATGGTTTATTTTGTAAATATCTATCTGACGTTTATGATAATGTTACTGAGGCCAATAAATGGATAGATTATTTACAAAGTCAAGAACAAAATCAAGATTACGAATTTTTATTGGTGATTAGTTGCACAGATACAGATTACTGCGTAGAAAAATAAATCGGGGATTTTTTTTAATTTTTTTTAAAATTAAGCCTAAAGTTTTTCAAAAACAGGCCGATAATAAATAAAAACAGGGCTGAATGGTTCAGCCCCAAACAAAAGGAGAGCAAGATGAACTTAAAAACAGGAATGGCCGGACAAATGTTCGAAGTAGGGTCTAAAGTCTTTGTTAGAACGCCGACCTATTATTATCTAGGAACATTATTAGCTATTGAAGAAACCTATATTGTTCTAACTGGTGTGAAATGGATAGGACAGACTGGGGACTTGAATCTGTTTTTCAGTAATCCACAAAAATTCGCCAAAGAGGCAGAGGAGTATCCGCCAGCTATTAAGGAAGTGAAAAATACAGGTTTTATTATGGACATATGCTTAGTACCTACTGTATAAGAAGGATAATAGATTATGAATTACTGCAACAAAATACCTAGTTGGTTATATAAAGGACTTGGACCTAACTTTGGGACCCAGTCTGAGTCTGGGTCTAGGGCTATAAGTGAGTCTGGGTCTGGGTCTGGGTTTAGAAGCGATTCTTGGTCTGGGTCTATGTTTGGTTATGGGTATGGGTCTAGGTCTAATTCTGGGTCTAGGGCTAGGGTTAGGGCTAGGTCTAGTTCTGGTTATAAGAAGAGGTTTAGGTCTAGGTTTGGGTCTAAGGCTAATGATTGGTCCCGGCAAAGAGTATAACACACCGTATTAAGAGGGAGAAGATATGAAACAGCTGATTAATAAGATGCTAGATTCTGAAAGCAAGATGATTCCGTTTTTAGTTTCTAAGCCGGGAGTGGGCAAGACAGCTTGGGTGTATGATTACGCTACTTCCAAGAATAAAAGCTTAGTGGTTTTAAATTCGGCTACCATCGACGAGCTTGATTTGGGCGGGGTACCAGAAAAAACTGATGGCAAAGTGAAGTTTTTGCCACCTTCTTGGCTTGAAGCAGACATTTTATTCTTTGATGAGATTGATCGAGTTAAAAACCAAGCGGTATATTCTGCCCTGCTATCTTTGTTTCGTGACCGCAAAATCAATGGGCATGAGTTTAAGGGCAAAATTATTTGTGCAGGTAATCAAGAGTTTGACGATCAATGTAATTTATTTGACAACAAATCTGCTTTTTATGATCGACTCGTTAGAATTGATTTTGAATATACACCAGATGAAATTAAAAATTATTTACGATCTAATTTTGAGGGTACTATGCTGCGTGAATGGATATGCTCTATAGTAGGGCAGACCGAGCATTCTCCTAGAAGACTAACTGAGACTTTGATACTTGGTGAAGATTTTGTAAAGCCTTTGTTAGGCTCCAAGTTGTTTTTAGAGTATTCCGACTTTAAACGAGGAGAGATACCCTTAGATCAATTTTTTGCTAATCCCAAAGCTAAGCGCACCAAATTTTCTGAATGTGCCTTGTTAGCCATTTTAGGAAGTAATGTTAAGGATTGGGCTACTGATTTAAGCAAGGGTAAGATCGTAGAAGATTTGTTTGTAAATTCTACCCACGCGGAAGGCAAGCTTGCGTTTAAAGCTAGTTTGCGGGCAGCCTACAATAAAGATGGGACTTTATTAAAGTTGATTAAGGGTGTATTCTGCGATAAAGTGTTCTCGGAGATTGTATGAACCGCTACAATAAGCTGCCTAATTTGTTATATAAAGGGTCTAAATCTGGGTCTAGGGCTAGGGGTGAGTCTGGGTCTGGGTCTGGGTTGGGGTCTGGTTCTAAAGCTGGGTCTGGGTCTAGGTCTAAATTTAGGTCTAGCTCTAGGTTTAAGTCTATGTCTAATTCTGGGTTTAGGTCTAGTTCTGGGTTTAAGTCTATGCTTGATTCTGGGTTTAGGTCTGAGTCTGGTAAGGTGGAAGTATGAACATGAATAAACAGATTGATAAATCATTGGAACGAGCTTGCCGTATATTCCCTTATCTACCATACATTCTTAGGAGAGTTGATATTTCTTCTAACGCTAATAAAAAATCTTGGATGAAATGGACCAAAGATGGAATGATTAGCATAAATATCGACCCTTTACAAGTTAGTAACGACCAACAATTTGACTTTGTTTTATTACACGAGGTGGGACATATCATTTACGCTGCCCATTTGTTTCGAGATGACCCAAGGTATAAAGAACATAAAGATTTGGTTAATATCGCCATGGACTTAATTATTAACGAAACTATTATTGATTTTGATAGTAGCT
>CALFUV010000018.1 GCA_937929825.1 uncultured Patescibacteria group bacterium | reverse complement strand
CCGCCCAATCCGTTTCTGTTTTTGTTCAAGAAGCTGAGAACAAAATCAAAGCAATCGCTACTAAACTCCAGACTTTTAGATGGTTATTTGGATCAAGATATAGACCGCGAAATTTATCGCGAAGAAAAGGCAAAACTCCTTTCCGAAAAGAAGTCGCTGGAGGAACAAAAAAACCCAAATTGAACAAAAGCAGAACGGTAGGCTCGAACCAATGGCAGAATGGATAAAAGTCGCTTCAAATCTTGAGAAAACCACAAGGGATAATGACCTTTTTGCAAAAAAGGTCATAGCCAAAGAAATCTTTGGCTCGAACTTCTTTTTGGCGAGCCGCGAGGTGCGTGGCGAGTCACAAAATCAATGGGCGGCCCTTCGTGCCGCCAACCAATTCGTCGGTCAAAAATCGAAAAGTGAAATACTGGAGCGGGATACGGGAATCGAACCCGCGTCTCAAGCTTGGGAAGCTTGCATACTGCCATTGTACTAATCCCGCTTTAAGCAGTCGAATTATAACTAAAAAAGACTTTCTTATCAAGGCAGAAATATTAATAATCTGGTGATAAACTAAAAAATATGATATAGTATAATGGCTATTTATGCCGTTAATAGAGTTCCGTAACATATCAAAACATTATCCCGGACAGGTAATTGCTTTGGATAAAGTTACCCTTAATATTGAAAAAGGGGAGTTTGTTTCTATTGTTGGTCAATCTGGTACTGGTAAAACAACTTTGGTTAAAATGTTGATAGCTGAAGAAAAACCCACAGAAGGACGTATTTTACTGGATAACTGGGATATAACTCGTGCCAAAGATTCAGATATTCCAATTATTCGCCGGCAAATAGGTGTTGTTTTTCAGGATTTTAAATTATTACTCCGGCGTACTGTGCGGGAAAATGTTTCTTTTGCTTTAGAAGTGGCTGGTGTTTCTAACAAACGCATTAATGAAATTGTACCCCAACTTTTAAAAATCGTGGGTCTTGAACATAAAGCTGATCGTTTTCCCCGTCAATTATCTGGCGGTGAACAACAAAGAGTAGTAATTGCCCGGGCATTAGCGCACCGTCCGGAAATTTTAGTGGCTGATGAACCTACTGGTAATCTTGATTCTATTAACACCAAAGAAATTATTGAATTGCTTAAAAAAATAAATGAATTTGGCACTACGGTTATCTTGGTAACTCATAATAAAGAGGTAGTTAATGAGCTTAAACGCCGCGTAGTAGTGTTGGATGGTGGGCGAGTAGTTTCTGATCAAGCACGCGGCCGCTATACTTTAAGTTGAGATATTTATGTTTTTTACTACTTTATCTAGGGTTTTTAAACTAGCACTGCAAAATTTTGTTCGTAATTTTTGGCTGTCAGTAGTTACTGTTACCATTGTCACTCTTAGTTTAATTTCAGTTTCTACACTCGGTGCTTTAAATGTTATATCACGTCAAGCGTTAAGCCGTTTGGAGGAACGTGTAGATATTTCAGTTTATCTGAAACCTGAATTATCACTTAATACTGTACAGGTAGTTAAGGAAAAACTTGAAACTATACCCGAAGTCAAAAGTGTGGAAATTATAACTGCTGAGCAGGCCCTAGAAAGATTTCGCGAACGTCATGCTGCTAATCCTCTAATAGCCGAAGCTTTATTGGAAATAGGTGAAAATCCTTTAGGAGCCAGTTTAATAGTTAAAGCTGTTACCGATACTGGTTATCAAAAAATTTTGGATACTGTTACTAGTGAAGAATTTGCTGAATATGTACAAAATGCTCGTTACGATGATTATAGGCGAGTGATAGAAGCTATTGGTGATTTATCAAACAAACTAACTAAAACCGGCCAAATAATTAGTTTAGTTTTTTTAATCATTTCTTTGCTAGTAGTTTTTAATACTATCAGAATGAACATTTACACTCACCGCGAGGAAATTGGTATTATGCGTTTAGTAGGGGCTTCTAACGGATTTATTCGTGCTCCTTTTGTAATAGAAAGTGTGTTTTATGCCTTATTAGGCACATTACTAACAGCAGTTATATTTTTCCCGGGCCTGCAAGCAATTCAGCCTTATATAGATAGCTTTTTTAACGGTTATCGTTTTGATTTGGTGGCTTATTTTACCGAGCACTCACTTCGTTTTTTTGGTTGGCAATTTGTGGGTGCTTGTATTCTAAGTATGTTAGCTTCATATGTGGCTATGCGGCGTTATTTAAAAATTTAAGCTTATGGATTGGTCTGCTAAAAAATGTATCCCTTGTGAAGGTGGGGTGACGCCGCATTCATCTGATAAAGTTCAAGAATATTTATTAGCTATACCGGGCTGGCGAGTTAATGATGATTATAAAAAAATAAACCGGGAGTTTATTCTTAAAGATTTTATCGCTGCGCTTAAATTTATAAACCAAATAGGGGAGATAGCCGAGGCTGAAGGACACCATCCTAATATTGAACTTTTTTCTTGGAATCATGTAAAAGTGATTCTTTTTACTCACGCTATTGGCGGACTTTCAGATAATGATTTTATTATGGCAGCTAAAATTAATCAGTTGTGGCATAGTCAACCAAACGCATCAGCTTGACGTGCTTGGGTAATAAAAGTAAAATAGCAAACCACAATGGATTATTTTATTTTAATAGTAAGTTTTAACTTTCAGACTAAGATCGCTTATTTAAAATAACATTTTAAATTCGTATTCACTGCTGGGGGATCGTCTAATGGTAGGACACCACCCTTTGGAGGTGGTTATGATGGTTCGAATCCATCTCCCCCAGCAGTGAATACGAAAATTTTATTGGGGGAGAGTAAAAAAGAAAAATGATTCGGGGGAAAATAATTCTTGCTCTGTGGGGAAGATTGACTATTGTAAAGCTATAATAAACAAAATTTATAGCCAATTTTATTTTCTTTAACGATAAGTAAAGTCATAGTTTTCGCTCCTAAGCGAATAAAACCGTCTTTTTATTAAATTAGATTAGTAAGAGAGTTTGATTAAAATCTTTCCTTTGATTTTTTATAATCAATAAATAATTTAAAGTGTGATTATGGTATAATAAAAAATATTTAATCAATATCAATATGAAACTAACTTTCTATGGTGGCGTTAGTGGAGTAACCGGCGCCAAACATTTATTAGAAGCTGATAACCATCATATTTTAATGGATTGTGGAGTATTTCAAGGCAGTCGTAAAATAACGCGAGAAATGAATAGCCAACTACCTTTCGAAGCCTCCAAAATTACAGCTGTTATATTATCTCACGGTCATCTTGATCACTGTGGCAGTTTACCTTTACTAATTAAATCCGGTTATAAAGGACGAATTTATGCTACAGCTGCCACCCGTGATGTAACAGCTTGGATATTAAAAGACGCCGCACATATTCAACAAATGGATGCTGATTATATGAATCGTCATAGAATAGAAGGTGCTGAATTAGCCCAACCACTTTTTAATCAAGATGATGTTGATGAAGTAATATCTCGCTTTGTGGAGGTTCCTTATGTTCGTCTAAGCGGAGAATGGTTTCAACTAGCACCCGGTCTACGGCTTAAATTTTATGATGCTGGACATATTATGGGTTCTGCAGTAACTGTATTAGAAATAAATAATAAAGGAAAAATTAAACGAGTGGCTTACACCGGTGACTTAGGACGTAGTGGCACACCTTTAATTCCTGATCCGGAAAGTATTAAAGATGAAGTGGAAACTTTGTTATTGGAATCAACTTATGGCGCACGTCAACACCGTTCTTTAACTGAAGCAGTGGAAAAATTAAGAAATATCGTAAATGATATTTATCAAAAAGGTGGCAAAATTATTGTGCCCACTTTTGCCTTAGGACGCACACAAGAACTGGTTTACGTTTTACATCAATTGACTGATTCTAAAAAAATTCCCCGACTTGATATTTATGTGGATAGTCCTTTGGCCACAAATTTAACAGAAGTTTTTGCCAAACACCCAGAAACTTATGATGAAGAGTCTTGGGAAGATTTTGGTAAACGTGGCGATTTACCCTTATCCTTCCGTAATCTTACTTATACCGAAACTCGTGAAGAATCAAAAAATTTAAATCACAAACCGGGGCCTTTTATAATTATTTCTGCTTCAGGCATGTGCGAAGCTGGGCGTATACTTCATCATTTAATTAACAATATTGAGGATGAAAGAAATATAATCCTCATAACTGGTTTTCAAGCTAAACATACCCTTGGCCGTCGTCTGGTAGAAGGTGCTAAAAATGTGCGAATTTTTGGACAATATTTTAAAGTGCGTGCGCGTATTGAAGTATTAAATGAATTTAGTGCTCATGCCGACTCCTTGGCTTTATTTGATTATGCTGCTTCTGTAAAAAATTTAAAAAATATTTTTTTGGTTCACGGTGAAATCGAGCAAGCTTCTATTTTGCAAACCAATTTACGACAATATAACGCCAACTGGCAAGTCTTTTTGCCTGAAGTAGGGCAATCTTTTGAAGTTTAAACTACTTGACAGTAATTATTATTCAAATTCTGTCAAATTTGCTATAATAAATATAATGAAAAAAGTCTTTTTTGCCCTAGCTGGAACATTAGTTATTGGCTTATTGGGAATCGTTTTTTTACCCGCCAGAGCTCAGGAAAATACTTTAGGCTCCACTCCATTGACAACTTTTTGGCAATGGTCCTCTGAAGAAGAAACAACTCCAACTCAACCCGAAAAAGAGATTGACGGACAAAAGATTTATCAGGCTATTCAGGAGATTAAAAAATTGTTGCAGGAGCAAGTTGATAGTCAGGAACTTGATCCAAATTATAAACCGCGCGTAGTTACTTCTCGCAATATACCCCTAGAACTTGTGCTTGGTTTGTGGAATTATGAAAAAAATGAATTTGATTTGGTACGAGTTATAAAAAACGATCAGACTATTACACCTATAAATACCAGTAATTACAAATTCAAACTACTACGTAATAATGGTGTAAATAGTGTAATTGAAGTCACCAACCGTCGAGATCTAATGGTTTTAGGTCTTATCCATCCAGTATTCGCAGACATTAGCGATGGAAAACAAACTAAATTTAAACTAGAAAACGTAGTTTATATTCCTTACTCAACAAAATTTGATCACCCGATATTAGTTCAAGCTGGTAAAAATTATTTAAATAATAAAGTCCAAGCTGTGTATCAGGAATTGGAACAGCTTAAAATAACTTCACGAGCCCGACCAAGAGAGTTAATCACTAAAGTTATTGATCAAGCTACAGTTAAAACTATTATTGCCATTGAACATGTTGAGGCTTCAGTGCTTTTAAACAACTCGGCTGATTCTTATCTTAGGCGATTTTATGCCACTTTGGCTGCTAATGAACATAGGTCATATGCTTACGCACGCTCACAATCTTCAGCTCGTGGACTAGTACAATTTATACCAAGTACTTACCATAATTTACGAAAAATAAGACCTGATCTTACTCTACACCCAGATTTTGTGCAAGGTATGACAGATCCTTATAACGCTATTAAAGCTCAAATAGGTTTACTAGATTATAATCTCACCTTACTACCCAAAGAAACTAGAGAAAAATACGTCGCCGATAATTATAATTTAGGTGCTCTTATGGCAGCTATGTATAACGGTGGGCCCACCAGAGTTAGAAGGGCTATCAAAAATTGGGGAGAGGCTTGGGATAAATATCACGGAAATATATCTTCAAGTTTACGCTCAGAAACAGCTTATTATGTAGCTAAATTCAGATTAGTATATAAACATTTTTATGATAGTTCTCTTCATTTAGCCGGCTATCAAACTGGATTGTAGGCTTGATTCTTTCGTTCTATTTTGCTAAACTATGACCGTTTTACATATTAAACTTTTTAAAAAATACTATAAACATGCCTCACGCTATTCCCTCTGAAAAAATCAATGAACTGCTGGCTAGTTTACAGCTTTACCAAGATGAAATTAATCGTCCGGCAGAAAGACCTATTCATGTTTCAGAAATTACTAGCTTGCCGGCTTTTGCCTATGAAAAACTTAGAAATATTGTGGACTACAAAGAAGAAAATCTGTTAAGGAAAAATGCCATCAGACGATTTTTAAAAAGAAAATTTTTATTACCGCAATTTAATCCAACCTCTTCTTTAGGTGCTGATTTGTTGCGGGAGCTGGTATTATCGCGTTATTTACCTAATGATGAAATTGATGAAGCTTTAATACCAGACCTTAACAATATTATTAAAAAATATTATACACTTTTTAATAAAATTAAACTTTTAGGTTGTCGGGTTCCTCGTTGGCGAGAACAACTTATTGGTTTAGCGGCAGTGGAATGTGATAACACTATTGTTTCACCACGAGCGCGCACAGCCTTCACAAATTTGGCAACTAAAATAATCAAACCGGCTTTGGATTTATCGGCCCTATCAGAATCTACTGACCAGCAAAATGTTCAATTAGTACTGAATATTGAAAGAATTTTAAATAGAGCTGATCGTGATATTTTAAATTATTATTTACTGCTGCATTATCATGCTCCTTGGTTTAATACCCCAGAAAATGAAGCTGTTGAGTATCTTGCTCCCCGTTTTGAGAGTATTTTAAACGAATTTAACTCTTTACAAAACCATATTTTAGGCAAACGACTTATACCCTTAATTAAACGCTGGCTGGTACCAATTGTTATTTTACGCCAAACTATCATTAATAACCCCACAAGAACGGAAGAATTAATACGCAATCCTCAGAAACTGGAACAAGCTGCCAGAGAAACATACCAATCTTATTGGTTATCAACCAGAAAAAGGTTACGGCGCAAGGGGTTTCATGCTATGACTTATATTTTTATAACCAAAATATTATTGGCCATACTTATTGAATTACCTTATGAGCATCTGATTTTAGGAAAAATAAGTTATATTCCTCTGGGTATAAACCTGCTTTTTCCTCCGCTTTTAATGATGATTATAACTTTATTGATAAAATCGCCGGATAAATCTAATGAAGAAAAAATTTTAGAAGGTGTAAAAGAAATTGTTTACGAACAAGATTACAGTTTTTATGCCAATCAGCGCCTCCTACCTCGTCGACCTCACTTTTTCACCAAACTTTTTTACACTCTACTATATACGGCAACTATGTTAGTTTCTTTTAGCGCGATTATTTTTGTATTGTGGCGCCTTAATTTCAATGTACTTTCCGGTGCACTTTTTATTTTCTTTGTTAGTTTAGTCAGCTTTTTTGGCATCAATCTCCGCCAACAAGCCAGACAACTTAAGGTGGTAAGAGGCAGGGAAACTATTACTTCTTTTATTTTAGATTTCTTTTCTTTTCCCATTATTGCCTTAGGTAAGTGGCTATCAAACACTTTTGATCGTTATAACTTCTTTGTTTTTATACTTGATTTTATGTTTGAAGTTCCTTTTAAAAGTATTTTAAGAGTGATTGAAGACTGGTTCCATTTTTTAAAAGAGAAAAAAGAGGAAATGATGTAAATGTTATTAAAAAAATTTTTATATCATTTAGCAGTTATAACAGCTGGTGGTTTAAGCGGATTTTTATTACATGCCTTGATTGAATTATGGTATATTCCACGATTACTTAATAACTACGCCCTATGGGGCTGGGGTTTGAGTTGGAATCAATGGTTTATGATTCATGAGTTATTCGTAATAACCTTAACTATTGGCGGAGCTTTATGGGGAGCCAGACAAGCAGGTCGCTGGTGGCAATATATTTACGTAAATAAACATCGGTCTGGTATTTTTTTAGATCATCACTAATAATTAATTTTATGCTAAAATTATTTTATGGTTAAAAAAATTTCTTTTCTTATTTTAAGTGCTATATTATTAGGAGCTTGTTCTTTAAGACCGCCAAACGTCCGACCAACCCAACAGGATTTTATAGAAGCTCAACCCAAATTACCTGCAAATAACCAGCTAACCCAATCAACCAGTCAAATACCTATGATCTCAGCACCAACGTCTGTTATCTTACACACTAATTATGGAGATATTACCATTATTTTTTATCCTGAACCTGAATTGACAGTAGCAAATTTTATTAAACTTGCTACAGCCGGATTTTATGACGGAGTAAAATTTCATCGGGTTATCAAGAATTTTATGGTACAAACTGGCGATCCGCTTTCCAAGGATGACGATTGGTCTGATGATGGCACTGGCGGACCGGGATATACTTTTACTGATGAAATTAATCAGCATCCTTTAGTGCGTGGTAGTGTAGCTATGGCTAATGCCGGCCCAAACACTAATGGTAGTCAATTTTTTATTGTGACAGCTGAAGCTACCCCGTGGCTGGATGGCAAACATACTAATTTTGGTTACGTATCAGCTGGTATGGAAGTGGTAGATAAAATAGAATCTGTAGCCACTAACGCTAATGATCATCCTTTACAGGATATAATTATTAAAAAAATAAGTATTAATCAACCTTAAACTATGGCTGTACAACTTGATTATTTAGCGCCAACAGGCTGGCAACCACCCGAATCAGATGAAAAATATTTAATAGTTCTTTTTAAACTTCAGCTGGCTCCGGGTGTGGGTGAAAATATGTTTCCCCAAGCAGCTGCTTCAGTAGCGGCCGAATCATCAACCGGCACTTGGACAAAAGTGGAATCACGGCCGGATTCAGGTATGGCCCGGGCAGAAGATTATAAAGCTATAGTTTTTGATCTTAATTTACAGGATCACATGTTCAAAGTTGCTTACCGTGTTGATCTATTTGAACCGGGTAATATGTCAGGTTTTTTAGCCGGGCCTGTTGGTAATATTGCAGGTATGAAAATGATTCAAGGCCTGAGAATATTTGATATTAGGTTTCCTCGTCCTTTTGTAGAATCATTTCCCGGACCACAATTTGGCATTGATGGTTTGCGAAAATTGCTTGGTCACCATGATAAAAAACCAATTATGGGTACTGTACCTAAACCAAAGGTAGGACGCACTGCTGAAGAACAGGCAGTTTTAGCAAGACGAATATGGTTAGCCGGAGATGGTAGCTATGATTTTATTAAAGACGATGAGAATCTGACTAGTCTCCCTTTTAATAAATTTGAAGACCGCTGTCGAGCAGTACACGCTGTACAACAGGAAATAGAAGCTCGTACTGGTCAAAAAAAGCTTTATTTGTGCAATATTACTCATTCTGATATTGAAGTTATGAAACAAAGAGCAGAGCTTATAGCTCAAGAAGGTGGACGGGTGATGATGATAGATGTGGTTACTACTGGTTTTGCCAGTCTTCATAGTATGCGTCTTAATAATCCCGGCCTTTTTATTCATGCTCATCGTGCCATGCATGGTTTTATAACTCGTGAATCAGGCCCTGGTTTAAGAGGGCAGGGTAGTTTGTGGGGTTTTAGTGTTTCCATGCTTGCTTTGGCAAAAATCTACCGTTTGTTAGGCGTAGATTCATTACATATTGGTAGTCCAAAATCAAAAATGCAAGATTACGGAGAAAGTGAACTTATAGACGCTGCTATGAATCCTGATGAAGTAAATGGATATGATCCGTATAGTCAATTTCATATTACAAAGGAAGAAGTTAATACCGCAGCGGCTTTAGGACAAAATGAAACTCCAGCTCAGCCACAACTTAATACCTTAGGTCAAAAATGGTACAATATCAAACCTGTTTGGTCGGTTGCTTCAGGTGGCTTACATCCCGGAGTCTTGGATATTGTAGTACAAAAACTCGGCTTGGATATTTTCATTCAATTAGGAGGTGGCGTGCTTGGTCATCCCGGCGGAGCAGAAAAGGGGGTAGAAGCCGCTATTGAAGCCAGACAAGCTATAATGGCTGGCATGAGTATTAAAGACTATGTGGCTAAAAATCCCTCCTCGGCTTTAGCTGAAGCTGTAAAATTATGGGGTACTGAACCAAAAATTGTCTATTAACTCTATGAATCTCAAAATTCTCAAAATAATTTTTTACCTATCAGTGACTGGAGTTATTTTTGCTGCCATTGTTACTATCAGACAGATTATAGCGCCAGCAACAGAGCCAGGAATTTTTTCTTGTGTTGGTTTATCAATATTGGGTCTAACTCCGTGCCCATACGGCTTAACACTTTTTATATTACTAGCTATTCTTAGCGGATTAATGCTGAAGAAACAAACTAAACTATTGATTTGGCTAAAGTTGACAGCTGTTATTGGCGTAATTTTTTCAGGCTGGGTATCTTGGCGCGAACTTTGTTTACCAGCTATTCAAAAAGGGCCTGTCTTTTGGGAAACTTTTGCCCTAACCAGAGTATCATCTTGTGTTTGGGGCTTTTTAATATTTTTAGTGATTATGCTGTTGGCTATGTATTTAAAACCAATGGTTCATGTAAATAAATAAAATTAATTATGGTTTGGGGCTTTTTAAAACGTTTACCACGACCAACTGTTTATCGTCTCTTTGAAATGATTCCTGGTATACTGGTTTGGATAACTTTAATCGGTATTGTAGTTTTGTCGTTCCTTAAGCCATTGTGGGCTATATACGTTATTATACTATTTGATCTTTACTGGTTAATGAGAGTGTCATATTTACTAATTCATATGATTGCTGGCTGGCGACATTATAGCTGGACACTACAACAAGATTGGCTGCCTAAAGCACAAGCACAAATCGGTTTTGATAAAATTTATCATTTAATTTTTTTACCAACTTATCGAGAACCTATTGATATAGTAAGAACATCTTTAAGTGCTTTATCTAAGGTTAATTATCCTAAAGAAAAGTTTATTGTAGTGTTAGCCGGTGAAGAAAGAGATCAGGAAAATTTTCTTAATATAGCTGAAAAATTAAAAACAGAATTTGCTGGACATTTTGGTCATTTTTTAGTAACACTCCACCCAGCTAATATTACGGGTGAACTAGCCGGTAAGGGTGCTAATATCAACTGGGCCGGACATCGCGCTCAGGAATATGTTGATAATTTAGGTCTAAAATACGAGAATATTATTGTTTCCAGTTTTGATATTGATTCCTGTCCGCATCCAAATTATTTTGCCTTACTCACCTACACTTATTTGACTATTCCTGATCCTTTACATTCTAGTTATCAGCCAGTGGCTGTATACAATAATAATATTTGGGATTCACCTTCATTAATACGCATCATCGCCAATTCTACCACTTTTTGGCTATTCACTGATTTAGTGCGACCAGAAAGACTTTTCACTTTTTCTTCTCACTCCATGCCTATGAAAGCACTGGTTGATGTTGGTTTTTGGCAAAATGATATTGTAACTGAAGATTCTCGTATTTTTCTGCAATGCTTTGTTCACTATGATGGTAATTACCGCGTCACACCTATTTATTTACCGATTTCCATGGACACAGTATATAACGGTTCTTTTTGGCGTAGTATAATTAATCAATACAAACAACAAAGACGTTGGGCCTATGGGGTAGAAAATTTTGCCTATATGGCTTATCATTTTTGGCGTTCTAAACGGGTATCTTTTAACACTAAATTCCGCTATATTTGGAATCAATTAGAAGGTGTTTATTCATGGGCAACTGCTCCTATAATAATATTTGTGCTTGGTCATTTACCATTATGGCTACTTGATCAAGCTGATAAAACTTCTTTGTTAGCCCACAGCGCTCCTGTAGCTTTACAATGGCTAATGAGTTTAGCTATGATCGGCTTAGTTTTTAGCGCGGCCTTATCTAATATTATGTTGCCACCACGCCCAGCTAAATATCGCTGGTATAAAAATATTGTTATGGTTTTACAATGGTTACTTTTTCCTGCCAGCATGCTTATTTTTGGAGCTATACCGGCAACAGAAGCTCAAACGCGGCTAATGCTCGGTAAATATTTAGGTTTTTGGGTAACAGAAAAGAAAAGAATTGATACATATCCTGAAACGCCTCAATCTTAACTTGGTAAACTTGTTCTTAAAAAAGAGCGGTGACCGTTTATAAAATCTTTGGCTGTTTGAGGACGGCCACCAGCTTGTTGCAATTCTATTATTTGTAAAGCAGTATTTTGCCCACAACCAATCAGTAAACTATTATTTAACCAAATAACTTGTCCCGGTTTAATATTTTTTTCTGTGCTAACAGTTGTTTTAATAAATTTTAAAATGGAGCCCTGCCAAGTAGTCCATAGCCCCGGCCAAGGAGTATAAGCCCGACGCATATTATCAAGTTTTTTAGCTGGCCAAGAAAAATCAGCTTGACCAGATTTTTTAGTAATTAAACTGGTATAAGTAGCTCGGCTGTGATCTTGGATTTGAGGTTTAATTTTACCTGCTAAATAATCAGGTACTATTAGTTTAAGCATATTAACTGCTAAGTCAGCTGTCCGAATAAATAAAGTTAGCGCATCGTCATAATTAAGACTCAATTGTTCCTGAGCTATGATAGGTCCATGATCCATTTCTTCATCTAAAATTATTAAAGTTACGCCGGTAACAGCTTGCTCGTCAAGAATAGCCTGCTGAATAGGGGATGGTCCACGATAAAGTGGTAATAATGAGGGATGAACATTAATAACTCCCAATGGAAACAGCTGTAATAAGGACTTAGGCAAAAGACGATTAAAAGCAGCTAAGATCGCAAAATTAGCCTGTATTTGGGTTAATTCCTGCGGATAACTTTGTTTGAAGCTTTTTATTGATACAAAAGGTAATTGAGCATTTTTTGCTAATACTTCAACCGGTGTGGGCTCAATTATTTTTTTTCTACCACTTGGTTTGCTAATAGTTGATATAACTAAAGCCGGCTGTTGGCCACCGGCTAATAAACCAGCTAAAATACGCCTGGAAAAATCATGTGAACCAAAAAAAACAAATTTTTCAGACCAAACCATACTTCGCTAATAAATCTTGGCCTTGATTTATCCGCCAAGCTTTATCTGTAAATAAAATACCATTAAGGTGATCAACTTCATGCTGATAAACTCTAGCCAGCATATTATCCAGCCATTCTTTGCGATGTTCACCGGTTAAAGTATAAAAACTTGCTAACACACGTCGAGGTCGGCGGACTTGCCCAAAAACACCCGGGATAGATAAACACCCCTCTTCCATATCAACCTGACGCCAAGAAGTTTTGATAATTTCCGGATTTAAATAAGTACTTACCCCGTCAGCAGTAGTAATAACAATAATTCTAGCATCACGGTTAACTTGAGGACCAGCTAAGCCTATTCCGTGATAATAAAACATAGTTTCAGACATTTCAACTGCCAATTTTTTTATATCATTTGTTACTGGCAACTGAATAGATTTAACGACGGTGCGTAAAATTTTATTAGGTGCAATTATAAGAGGAAGCATAAACGGTCTTAGCTTAATATAAAATATGGCTGTGGATCAATAATAACATTATCAGGCAACTGTGACCATAATTGCTCAAACGGCCAATTATTAGGATATTTCAGTAAAATATGCCAACGCCATTTTTTTCCACGACGTTGATAGTAATCTGGGTATGGACCAATAACTTCGGCTGAAGTGGGCAAATTTTTAGATACTATGGAAAAAAGGTCCAAAGCCTCTTTTTTTGCTGTTTCATTATTTAAAGATTCTATAGTCAGTCGTAATATTTTAACTACGGGCGGATAATGATAAAGTTTTCTTTGTGTTAATTCAGCTTGATAAAAAGTGTTCGTTTTATAACTAGTAATATATTGCCATAGTTGATGTTTAGGCAAACTTGTTTGGCAAACAACTGTTTTGGCGCTAACTAATAAATTTCTCAATAATTGCCAAGTTCTCTCTACTGATCTAAATTCAGGTAAGCTAATTTCATTATCTGCACGGACTAAAGCTGCTAATTCTAAATTTTGGCCATACAACACTCTCCAAGCTGTACTCGTGCCAACTATTAATCTAGCTTTCTTAACTAAATTAATAGTTGAGTAATCAAAACTATCTTGCAATAAAATAGCCTTAGCCTCGGGCCATAAATTATTAACAGATTTATAAAGATCATCCAAACCACGGGTGGTATATCTAAAACTATTACCATGACAACTAGGGCAGGGGAGAGGTATATTTTGTTTTTCCTGACAATGATAACAAATCATTAACCTATCATGATCAGATTCCATCATAGTTCTGGAGCAACGCGAACATCGAGCCTGATAACCACAATCTTGGCATATAAAACCGCGAGCTCCCCGCTTATTAAGGTACAATAAAACCCGTCCTTTATTAGTCAAACTTTTTTCCACTAATTGTTGAAGTTCATCCGTTATCAAACCTTGTTGAACTTTTAAGCCAAAAGTGCTCACTATTTTAAACCTATTGATCGGCAAGATAAATTCACGCCAGAGAAATTTTTTATTATTACTAGCTTGCCACTGCTCCAAACGCGGAGCAAACGAAAATATAGCCAATGAACTATGCCAAACACCTGCTAATTGCTGAGCCGCTTCAACAGCATCATATCTGGGATTCTGGTTTGACTGTACATGATTTTCGTTTTCACCCTGATCAATTATAATACCGCCTAGATTATGATATTGTAGCCACAAAGCTGCACGAGTACCAATTATAACATCTGCCTGTCCGGCCCTAGTCTCAAGCCAAGTCAAACGAGCTATAGTTGACTGCTGACCACTATAAAACTCTTGCACCTTTTTTGTTGAACTAATAAAATCTCGCCACCATTGTATATAAAATACTTCCGGCACCAATATCAAAATTTGTTGTCTCCGCAATAAAACCTGATTAATCAGTTGCAATGCCAGTTTTTTTTTGTGTTCCAAAGATTTTGGTATTACAATTATCGGCTGAGATTGTAGCTTTTTTGGAACCACAAGAGGCTGAGGGCGATTATTATAAGGCTTTTTACTGGTCGGTAAAAATGGTACAAACATACTACCCGCCAATCCTAGACTCACACCGCTATTTTTGGCCAACCAACTCATCATAAATAATTCTTCTTTTCTTAAAAAATCTGAACTCAATACACAATTAATACTACGTAGATTCTGAGGCGCTTTTGGACTGGCACCTATACCAACTACAATACCCGGATAATTACCACTTTTAAATGGTGCCATAACCAAATCACCGAGTTTAACCTTTAAATCTAATGGTGTCTTATAATCAAACACTCCCTTAGAACGGGGTAATTTTCTAAGTATAGCTATTTGCACGATATTTTTGTCCATATTTTATTTTTCATTTATACCAGCGACCAGATAACCAACCCGCGCCGGAACTTCATAAGAAAAAATTGATACTTGAATAGGCAAATCAGCTAAAATAAGGCTTAATAAAAGAGACTGATTTAATAAAGACTCTCGTAAACCTTTTGGTTTACTCTGTTTAAGATCTGCTAAACCTGAAGAGTTTAAAGAAATTAAAGCCGCCTGAAATGAACGGTCAAAAACAGTAGCTTGCTCTTGATATCGTCCAAAGTGTTCAGATAAATTACCACAAACCACTAATAATATCCTGCTGGTCGATTGGTTTATTTGTTCTTTAATATACTTAGCTAATTTATACAACTCGTCAAAACCCAAACTGTTGGCTATTTCCAAAAAAATATAATTTTGCCAAGAAAGAATATTTTGTAAATATAAGGTAGGTACTGCAAAATACACCGGTAATTCATCAACGCTTTTTAATATGATGGGAAACGATGTTTCCATGCTTTCTTTAAGTTTATGAGTAAAACCAGTAGCCAGTTTAACTTCACCCTTTGTAACTACATCACCCCAAGGAAAAAAGGAATATTTTAAAGTAGAGGCTTGTAATAAAGATGTGACATCAGCCGGCTGGCCGGCGCTAGATATTAACATCACTATATCCGGCTGTCGGGCATACATTTCATGAAGTAATTTATCTATAGCTTCTCTGGTCCGGCTGGTTCTCTTTATCACTAATGGTGAAAGTTTAGGTAAAAGCAGGGGAGAATTGGGTAAAATACCTGAAGCAACTATAGACATATATTAAAAATTAATCATTATAGGTTCACCTATTTCATGCAAAGCCAAAACAGTTGAACTGGTAACCCTTATGTTCTGCCAAGAAAAACCTAAATTTTCAAAATCTTCAGCTGATACAAACGGACGACGCTGACCATTAGATATTAGGTAAACTGTAGATTCATCAGAAGATTTAACTAATTCACCGTCACGAAAGGTAACCGGTTGGCCAGTAGCAAACTTTTCAAGTTCTGTGCTAGTAACTGTTATAATCTTACGGTTGGGAAAATTGGCTGTCATTATTTCACGTGACCAAATCGGATACTTTATTCCATCTCTAATCCAGTAAACACCGCCGCTGTTTTTATCCTGTAATAATGCACCTAAAGGGAATAAGCTGGCGGTAGTAATAGGTTTTCCTTCTTCATATTCCATTATATCCTCAGCTTGCACATCGATTATTTCCTCTGGATTAACACCTAATTTTCGCAAAGCTTCAGCTGAAGCAAAACCCCGTAAAACATCATCTACTAATAAATAAACTGTACCGCGTGGTGTTCGTAAATAAGAATAATTAGCAAAACGAATTTCCCGACCTTCAGAATATTTAAGTAAATCCTGCCGGCTAACATTCAATACCCGAGAAAAATCACTATAACGAGATAAGTAAACAGACTGGTTTACAAATCTTCTTCGCAAACCATTTTCAATCAACCAAATATCAGGTTCATTATCAACTTTCACTAAAGAACCATCAGGATAAGACTGTGAAAAAAACCTGCGCCAAATCTGAGCCAATAATCTATTTCCGTGCAGATGTGGTGTATAAGTATAAACCGCGGCTGTAGCATTATTAACTGGTTTTACCGGTATACCATTAACTAATTTAGTTATACCCGGACCAAAACCAGATAAAGTCATACCACTAGTTTCTAAATCAAATAAATAACTAGTTCGGATACGTTTGGCAGCGTTATACACTTGGTTATAAAAACCTTTAAATTTTTCTAAAGCCGGATCATTGGTGCTACAACCATCGCAGACTGCATAACCTGTTGCCCAGTCAAACTGTGATGGTTGTGGCGAAGGATGTTCGACCAAACTTTGTTCTTTTTGTATTAGAGCTATTAAAAATTTTGGGTTTATTTGAAAATCTTGTGCTGATTGATAAATTATTTGCGAGGCACGCAAACCGGTAATTGAATCAAAATAATTGGCTAAAACGCTTTTTTTAGCAATAAGAAAAGCTTGAATTTGATCTAAATTCCAAGAATTGGCATCAGTTAAATCACGATCAGAAATTATATAATTATAATCAAACTGCTCCTGTGCCTGAGAAATAACAGGTGCCAGTAAAGATGATAAACTAAAAAGGCTTAAAAAACTAATAAAAAATAAATGTCTCAAAAGCTGTTTCATATTTAAATTATAACAAATTTACTGGACTAAAGCTATTTTTTATGATAAAATTAAATATCGAAATCATGAGAATTTTTATTGCTATTGAACTGCCTATTTCATTAAGAAAAAAATTGTCAAATCTTATTTTTCAACTCAAAAATAAATTCAATGGTAAATGGGTAGAGGAGAATAATTGGCATTTGACAGTTGTTTTTATTGGTGAAATCCCAACCTATATCTTAAATGATTTTAAAAAAATGTTAACTAAAGTATTAACTAATTGGCAAACTTTTAATCTTGAAACTCATCAATTTGAATTTATACCAAAACGTCAACCTAAAATTATCGCCTTAACTATAAAGTCTTCGTCAGAATTTACTAGGTTACAACAAAATTTATCAGCTCAAATTAAATCAATGAAATTATCAGCTATTGCCAGACCAGCACATATAACTTTGGTACGCCTTAAACAACCACAGTCAGCTAATGATTTGCCTCAACTAAAACCATTTAAATACAAAATACCTGTGCAAACAATTAGTTTAATGCAAAGTACTTTAACGCCTCAGGGGCCTATTTATAAGCGTCTAATGGCTTTAAATTTGCGATTTACAGCCCACAAAAGTCGTTTTCGACCAAATATCGCTATTTGTATAATAAACCCCAAAAATGAGATTTTACTTATTAGAAGTTCGGAACATAATCCCAAGGATTGGCAATTTCCTCAAGGAGGTATTGAAAAAGGCGAAAGCCTAGCTCAGGCCGCTAGACGTGAAGTATTGGAAGAAGTGGGTTTAAAAAATATTAAACTGCTGATTATTAAAGAAAGAATTTATAAATATCGTTGGTCAAAAGATTTTTTGCGACAGCTAAAAAGACTTAACCCAGACGGTTATATAGGCCAAGAACAAAGTTTAGCTGTAGCTAGCGTTAATGAAATCAGACCAAAAATTAATCAAAATCCCAGAGAAGCCTCTTATTATAAATGGGTTCACTATACTAAACTATTGGAACATATTTCTCCGGTACGACGAGATTTAGGCAGACTAGCTATGGTAGAATTAAAAAAGATAATTTCTTCAGTAAACCAATAAAATAATATGGTCAGAGTACGCTTTGCCCCATCACCTACCGGCGAACTTCATTTAGGAGGCGCTCGCACCGCCTTATATAATTATTTGTTTGCCAGAAAAAATAAAGGTCAATTTATTATTCGCTTGGAAGATACAGACCGTGAACGTTTAGTAGAAGGTAGTTTAGAAAGATTGTTGTCCGGTCTTAAATGGCTTGGTTTAAATTGGGATGAAGGACCTGACATCGGCGGGCCTTACGAACCTTATATTCAATCACAACGTTTAGCTCACTATCAACATTGGGCTGAAGAATTAATAAAACAGCAAGCGGCTTATCGATGTTTCTGTAGTTTACAAAGATTAGAAGTTCTGCGTCAGGTACAACAGAACGAAAAACAACCTACCAAATACGATCGTGCCTGTTTAAACTTGACTCAAAAGGATATTCAAGAAAAATTATCTGCCGGGACACCTTTTACTATTCGCCTTAAAATACCACCCGGTCAAACTATTTTTAAAGATCTTATTCGCGGACAAATCAAAATTGATAATTTCTCTCTAGAAGATACCATACTTCTTAAATCAGACGGCTATCCTACTTACCATTTAGCTAATGTGATTGACGATCATGAAATGAAAATTACTCATGTTATCAGAGGAGAAGAGTGGTTACCCTCCACCCCCAAACATCTGTTAATTTATGCTGGATTTGGTTGGCAGCCGCCAGAATTTGCTCATTTACCAAATGTATTAAATATCCATAAAGCCAAGCTTTCCAAAAGACGTGACGGTGAAGCAGTCTGGGTACAAACTTATAAAAAAGAGGGGTATTTACCGCAGGCTCTGCTTAATTTTTTAGCTTTTCTTGGCTGGCATCCCAAAGACAATCGAGAAATATTTAATTTGGCAGAACTAGAAAAAGAATTTGAACTAGAAAGAGTACAAAAAGCCGGGGCAATTTTTGATATTGATAAACTTAATTGGTTTAACGCTTATTATATTCGCTCTTTACCAAGCGAACAGCTTGACAATCTGCTTCAACCTTATTATGCGGCCATAGCTGGAGGATCTTATTTACCTGTCGGCAAGACCTTATTACTAACCAAACTACTGCAAGATCGCTTAACTACACTAAATTCGGTTATCTCTCAAGCTAATTGGTTTTTTCACCCACCTGCAATTCTTAACCCGGAATTAATAATTCCCGTCCAAAGTTCAGCGGGTAAAACAGCACGGGCTTTAAAAGAAGCTATTCATATTTTAAAAAATATTAATGATTGGAAAATAGAAAATATTAAGAATTCACTGGAAGTACTAATCAGACCGGGCACATTTTCACGCCGCGATTTATTATGGCCTATGCGCGTGGCTTTAACCGGTGAAAAAGAATCTCCGGATGTTTTTGGAGTAGCTATGGTACTAGGACAAAAAGAATGCTTGGCTAGACTGGAAAAAGCAGAAAAAATCATCAATCAAACAAATGTCTTATAAAAAAATTATTATTCTGATATTTTTGGGGCTAGTAGCTGGTTCGAGCTTAACAGCTCAAACAACGATTAGCGAAATAAATAGTCAAATTCAAACCAAACAACAGGAATTGGAAAAATTAAAGAAAAGCATAAACGATTATCAAAGTGCGGTAATAGAAAAACAGACGCAAGCCACTACTTTAAGACGCCAACTGGAAGTTTTGGATGATAAAATTGCTAAAGCGGAACTGGAGTTGGAAGCTAATGAACTCAAGCTAAATACCGTAACTCTGCAAATTCAAGCTGTTAGCTTAGATATTGCCCAACACGAACAAAATATTGCCAATAAAAAAAATCAAGTAGGGGAGCTAATTAGGCAACTACATCAGGCTGATCAAAAAAGCTTGTTGGAAGTTATGATACTCAACGCCTCCATATCTTCTTTTTTTGATCAACTTAATCATTTGGAAGAACTGGAACGTTCAATAAAACGCGATATTAATCAATTGCGTCAAATAAAAACAGAATTAGAACGCCGCCAGCAGGATTTGGCTAGTTACCGGGTGCAGCTGGTTAAATCACGGGAAGAAACAGAATTAGCTAAAGCCGCTTTAGAAAATGAACAACAAAGCAAGCAAAATTTATTACAGCTTACTCGTCAATCAGAAAATAGATATCAGTCACTACTAGCACAAACTGAATTAGAAATGCAACAGGCTAATCGGGAAATAACCGCCCTAGAAGCTGAAATTAGAAAAAGACTGCAATTACAAGGCAAAGAAGCTTTAAATCAGTTAGGTGATACCAATTTTATTTGGCCGGTAACGCCCTCTCGCGGCTTATCAACTTACTTTTACGACCCTACTTATATTTTTAGACGTTATTTTGAACATCCCGGCATTGATATTCCGCGTCCTCAAGGTTCGGATATTAAAGCTGCTGCTTCAGGCTATGTAGGTCGGGCTCATGATGCTGGCCTTGGCTACAGTTATATTATGTTGGTACATAAAGACGGCTTAGCCACTGTTTATGGCCATGTTAGCCGAATTGATGTTAAAGAAGGCTCATATGTAACGCGCGGACAAATAATTGGCGCTGTGGGCGGTATGCCCGGCACTCCCGGAGCCGGCCGTTTAACCACCGGGCCACATTTACATTTTGAAATCAGAGTTAATGGCCTTCCAGTAAACCCTTTGGATTACCTGCCTTAAAACTAAAGTGGAGATAGGGGAGAGATAAATAAAAATTCCCGACCAGCTCCTTCTGATCGGGGAAAATTATTATTTTATTATTTTATTTATTTTTAATTTTTTCTGAATCTAACTTTTCAGCTATCTCATTTATATTAAGAGGTTGTTTAATTTTGTCAGATAGCTGCTCTGCTAATTTCATTAGCATAGCTAAAAGCATATTACCTTGCTGTCCGTCACCACTAGCAGAAAACTGACTAACAATAGCTTGGGTACCGGTAGTGCCGGTAATCATACCAAGAGCACGGGAAAAAGGAATTCCTTCTGGTCCTGTAATGACTAAAGCATAGTCATCCAGCATCAACTGTCTGACCATAGTGACAATGTGGTCATTAGTTAATGGAATACCTGATTTACCCATCTTTTCAACCCTTGCAACCAGCTTATCCATGATAGCATTAAGTTTTTCAGAAATATCAGAATAACTTGAAGCCCTTTGATTAACCAAAGCCACCTCGGCTTTGGCTTTGGCTATATTTAGACTTTCTAGTGAAGCTTGGGTTTTTTCCTCCACTTCATAGACTTGTCTTTGGGCTTCTGCTTTTGACTTATTGCCCAATACTTCCAAATAATCTTCGGCGTCAAAGTGCTCCATGCGCACTTGATGCAAAATTACACCATACCTGTTAGAAATTGCCTCTTTTAAACTTTTATACAATATCTTCAAAACCCCCTTATTTCCATGTTCGTCAGGCTCATCTTCTTTATTATCAGGTAAATTTTGCTTAACGATGTTATCAACATCATTAGACCTAATATATTCAACTGTCACCCCATAAAGAGTAGCGGCTATAACCTCAGAAATAAATTCTAGGGGAGTACCAAATTCAGCCACAATTATAGCGGCTGATTCGGCAGGAATGGTAATTATGACATTAAAGTCAAATGCCACCCAAATACCATCACGCGAACGTTCGCGTACCTGTTCCAAGCCATTATCCCAAATATTATAACCTACTGATCCTCCAAAAAATAAGGGTATTTTACGAGTAGGAACAGTAACCAAATCAAATAATCTTCCTCGTCGTCGTATAGGATTAACACTGTCAACCACTAACGCGCCGGGTAGAGGATATTGGCCAGGCTCAAGAGCTTTTATATTTATACCATGACCACCTACCCTGACTATTTTACCAGCCGCAAAGCCTTTTTGGGTTATATCTCTCGTTAAAGCACCTGTTGACAAAATCATTACTTCGCAAGTACCCGGGTCAACTGTGAGAGGATCAACTAAACTGATATCAAACACAAAACGATTAAGATTCAACAATCTGCCCGGACGAATAAGCTGCCAATAAGGTCCAACCGATCCTTTTAACTCATCAAATTTTTGAATATTTTGAAAGTCAGCTACTTCAGGCGGAGGACCTTGCAGTAAAAGCCGCAAACATTCGCCGGCAATTTTTCTCTCATCATATTCACTATAACGAAAAATATCTTCTTTTTTGGTTATTTTTTCATCTTTGTCTTTTAAATCGATACGAATTGCGGTTCTGGTTATTCCCTGATCATCTTTTAACAATTGTTTTGCTCTGGCAAGATCTGCTTCAGAAAATTTTGTATCAACTTCTTCTTGACTGATATTTTTGGCTATTAAAGCCTCAATATCAGTAAAACCTCCCAAGCGGGCAAAATTAGCCCCTTCAGGTATTTGATATGCAGAATCAAGACACGTAACCATACCAAACTTGTTATCTGGCACAAGATAAGGCTCATAAAAACCTTTATCAGAAGCTGATTCTGTCAAATTATTACCATCATCTACTATAAAAGCCACTAAATCAATAGGGCCAATATAGCCGGGGGTAAGAAAAGAACGCTGTCGGCCAATTTGCCCATTAACGGCAAAAAAGGCAGCCGGATTTTCATAAAAGTATGTTTGTTCCACTTCCTGATCCATAAATTTAGCCGGCATAACACGCCCGGTTTTCCTGCCCGGAGGTAGGGTTTCCCCAATACGCGATATTAAATACCAAATCTTACCGGTAGGCACTTGGGTAAACCGGAAAAAGCTAATGTTATTCCAAGCGACAATTACATACCGCCAGCCTGGTAATTTTTTATGAGGTTGCCAACCAGCTTCGCCATGGAAGGACATTATTTGCCTGGCTTGCCCCTTCAAACTGAATATCCGGTACCACTTTATGTAGTGCCCGTAAGGAACATTAAAAATATTTCCGGGATTCAAATATATGCCAACTGGTATGCCCAAAAGCAAACCTAAGAATATATTTGAAAATGACGGGTTATTGAAGGTAAAAAGAACAATTATGGCTCCTGTTACCAGTAAACCGGTGAAACGTCTAACAGTCATGGCGGCCGATTTTGGTTTTTGCCAATATTTTCGGATATTTTCAGATGTATAATCAGAATTATCCAAGATAGCTGATTGCTTAGATAACTGATTATTAGCATTAGCATAAATATCAGCGTCTATAGCAATGGCTGATTCAGCAAACCCAAAACGATGCAGGGCCCACGCCACAATCAATATAGGCACCAATATAACAATGAGTGTTAATACCATGTCCATTTTTTACTCCTACTTTTGTTTGTTAAATTGTTAATTTACGTTATTTATTTAATTACAAAATATTATAATATTTGTAACATCTTACCTTAATTAAATAATAAAAAAATGTCAAATTAACTTGTTAAATTGGGATTGCTTAAAATATTTTTCTTAAATTATTGTTTTAAAGGATGAAATTGATGGTGAGTTGATTCAGCATAACGATCTGAAGCGTGGACATAACGGGTGGTAGTATCTAAAGACTCATGACCAAGTAAAATTTGAATAGCTGCCGGATTAGCTCCTTGCTCTGCTAAATAAGTGGCAAAACCATGACGTAAACTGTGAGCAGAGGTAGGTACATTTATGCCTAATTGTTCGCGATACTGTTTAATTTTCATTTGTAAATAATTTGCGGAAAGTCGTTTATTAGTCTTACCGGCATTTTCACCCCGATAAGGAATAAAAAGAGCCGGTAATTTATCTAAACGGGTTTTAATATAAAATTCAAGCTGTTTCATGGCTCGCGGAGTTAAATACACAAAACGTTGTTTTTTACCCTTACCGGTAATAAAAATACGGCCCGTGGCGTCAATTTGACTCCTGTTTAAATTAATAAGTTCTGAAATACGCATACCGGTAGCAAATAAAACTTCCAAACAAGCGCGGTTACGAGCGGCAATTAATTTATTTTTTTCCAAACTTGTTGGCGATTCAATTAATTTTACCAACTCTTGTAATTCAGCTACTTGAGGGTGTTTGCGTTCTGTTTTAACCAGCTTAACAGCTTCTGGCGGCAGGGGAGTAGGATAATCCAATTCAATTAAATAACGTAAAAAGGCGCGTAAACTGGAAAGCATACGATTAATAGAATAACTTTTTAATCTAATTTCAGTTAAGCGTTGGGCATTAGTACGCCTATCTCGAGAGGTAAGGTAAGCTTTATATCGTTCAATATGTTTTTTATCCAGCCTATTAAAACTTATTCCTAAATCTTTTATAAAATCAGCCAAAACGCCTAGATCACGTTCATAATTATAAACTGTTTCCGGAGAATAATTATTGGTTTGTAAAAATAATAAAAAGTCGTCTACATGGGGAAGTACCTCTGGGGTTTGATGATTTTTTGGAGACATATTTAATTGAGTGTAAGGGATATTATACTCAGTTTATCATATTCTTTAAAATAAAGCAAATTCACAAATAAAATAATATATGCCTTTTTACTTAATTAATTTAATTCTCCTGATGACCCCAACACCTAATTTTAAAATCTAGATAATCCTCTAGTTTAAAATAAATTCCTCATCGTAGACTCGTAGACTCTTTAAGAGTTTAATATTATCAACTCTCATATTAATTAACTAACACAAATAAAAAACTCTTAAGCTCCTTCTTTAGCTATTAGTTTAATTAGTTGTTTATTTGAATTAATTTTACTGTGTTTGAGCAAATATACAATCATTTTCTGTTACTGGCTGTAAATTAAAATAAACTTATTTTTAAGTTCAGAATTCTTCAATACAAATATTTTTGATTTATGTTTCTAATTTCTGATTATTCTCTAAAGATATTATATTGCTCAAGCGTCGCAAAATATTTATAAGATTATTTTAGTTTAAAATATAAACGGTTACCAAAACGTACATCAATATATTGTAGTTTTGATTTATCATCTTTTATTCTTTCTTCTAACAAACGTTTTAGATTATTAACCTGATCAACAGCTGATGATTCTCCTGTAACATTAACATACCAACCTTCAGGCATATTGATTTGCATGGTTGGCAAAGAATTTTTTTCCACTGTAATATATAAAAAAGGCATTTCAGGCCACGAGATATTCCAAAGCTCATAAAGATCATCAATAAACTGAACCAAATTTATCTCCAAAACAGCTTCTCCCAAACTTCTAGCCGATCCGTTTTTTTCCACTATCACCGGTAGTCGTTTATCATTTTCCAAAGTATTATTAACCTGCTGTACTAATAAGCCTCGCCTATCCAGCAAAAAACTGCTATTTTCAGATTTAAACACACCGACTATCACATTTTTAGCCACATTAATTTTAAGTACGTTAGGCCAATGTTTTTTAAAAACAACCTCTTCAATATAAAATTCTGAAGATAAAATTTTACGGGCTTCGCTAGGGCTGAAAAAAATCAGATTTTTCTGAGGAAATATATACCATCGACTAGTCTTCATATAGTCATTTAATATCTGGTTTAATCTCTCTTCCGTTGGCTTAAACCCTACATTATTGATTATTATATTTTTTATACTGAAAATAGGCGCATATAAAAAACCGATTATTAAGCCGCTAAATAAGAAAATTGAGCACATAACTAACCAAAAACGCCACGATTTCTGGTGATTTTTTTGATAAGCCCGCGATAATCTTTTTGTCACCAAAGGCGCCTCATAACTAGTGGTAGCAAAATCACGGCGTCTAATAGGCCGACGAGATTTGGTATTTTTTACTAAAGATACCATTTAGCTTTAGGTTTATAAGAGGCAAGTAAACTTGAACGGGTTTTATATCGAATCAAAGATAACCTTATTAATTCATCTAATAATCTAGAATAGGGCAATCCTGAAGCTGACCATAATTTGGGGTACATACTAATAGAAACAAAACCTGGTATAGTGTTAACTTCATTAAGATACACCTTCTGATCATCAGAACTTACCAAAAAATCAACTCTGGCCATCACAGCTAAATCTAAAGCTTGATATGCTTTTATAGCTAAATCTTGTATCGTCTTTGTAACTACCGGCGATAACCGAGCCGGAATAATAGATTTAGATTTACCGTCAACATATTTAGCATCATAATCGTAAAATTCATTGGAAGGAACAATTTGTCCTAAAATTGAGGTCCGTGGATTATCATTGCCTAAAATAGAAACCTCTATTTCCATAGGCCTAGGTATGGCTTTTTCAACTATAATGCGGCGATCATATTTTAAAGCTAACCTGATCGCCGATTGTAAATTAATCCCCTGTTTTACTTTAGTAATACCAATAGAAGAGCCGGCATTAGCCGGTTTGACAAAAACCGGTAAACCTAATTTTTTTAAGCGTCGTAAAATAAAATGAGAAGATTCTTTAAATTCGCCAGCTGTAAAATAATCAAATTGAGGTGTAGGTATACCCACTGCTTGATAAATCTGTTTTTGAATTATTTTATCCATACCTACAGCACTGCCTAAAACTCCAGCGCTCACATAAGGCAAATCTGCCAATTCTAATAAACCCTGTAAAGCTCCATCCTCGCCAAAAGTACCATGAATAAGCGAAAAAACAACATCAATTTTTTTGTTGCCGGGTTCAGGTAAAATTGCTTGACTTTTTCTTAATTTAAAATTCTTACCAGCTTTAAGAATCTGCATTGCCTTACGTCCCCTAAGCCACCGTCCAAATTTATCTATGCCAATTGGTATAACCTCATATTTCCCCCTATCCAAATTTTTCATGACTGATTCAGCTGATACTAAAGATACCTCATGTTCCGCTGACCGACCACCAAACAAAACTCCTATTCGTATTTTTTTCTTAGGCATAAAATTTTTCTTTTTGCATCAGGGTATTCATAGATAGATTTTAAACTTTTATAACTTGATTAAATTTCATATTTTGCCAATCAGTTTAATTTTACCCATATAAGGACGCAAAACTTTAGGGATCTCAATTGTGCCGTCCGCTTGCTGATAATTTTCCAATATAGCAATAATAGTGCGGCCAATAGCAAAAATAGTACCATTTAATAAATGAATAAATTCATATTTCCCCTCGGCTGTTTTATAACGTGTATTTAAACGCCTAGCTTGAAAATCTGTCGTGGTAGAACAAGAATGAGTTTCCCGATAGCGACCTTCTGATGGTATCCAGGTTTCAATATCATATTTACGAGCCGCTGGATCACCCAGATCAGCCGTGCACATTTTAACCACTTGATAAGGTAATTTTAAGGCTTGCATTAATTCCTCTTCAATCGCTAGTAACTTTTCGTGTTCAAGGTCTGATTCCTGTGGAGTGGTAAAAACTACCATTTCTAATTTATCAAACTGGTGTACACGTAAAATTCCTTTGGTATCCTTGCCATAGGAACCGGCTTCGCTTCTAAAACAAGAAGAAAAAGCTACATAACGTTTAGGTAATTCATTTAAATTAAAAGTTTCATTCATATGCATAGGCCCAACTGATTGTTCACTAGTGCCTGTGAGATAAAGTTTATCTTTAATTAAATGATATGTTTCTTCTTCCCCGCCATGCTCTAAATATCCCATTGCTTGCATAGCCTGCTCACTTATAAGCACTGGTGGCACTATGGGGATAAAACCATGTTTACGTGTAATCTCTAAACCATATTGTACTAAAGCAAATTCAAGCAAAACCGCTTCATTTTTTAAATAACCAAAACGAGAACCTGATACTTTAGCAGCTCGTTCAATATCAATTAAATCATGTATTTTAGCTAATTCCAGATAATCTTTGGGTTGAAATTTGAATTTAGGAATTTTACCAACAGTTCTAATTATCTCGTTATCCGCCTCGCTCTCTCCTACTTTCACATCAGGTTTGGGTAAATTAGGCAACTGTCTTAAAGCTGCTTCTAATTGACCGAGCAATAATGCTAACTCTTGTTCTTTAAGTCTGAGTTCATCTTTATTTTCCTTGGCTTGCTCACGTTCGGCGACAGTAAATATTTTTTGCCGTTGACGCAATTCATCTACTATTACTTGTAATTCCCGACGTTTGTTATCCAGCTCTAAAATTTGAGAAATATCAACTTTAACTCCTTTGGCTTCTATACCCTTTTTAACTTCTTCTGAATGTTCACGAATGTATTTAATATCAAGCATAAATAATTTATTTATACCAACAAGATTTAAATCTTAATTGACGATGTTGTCCGTCTTAGAAACATATTGCTTTGGCAAAATAACCAATACTTTTTTCTTATTGTTAATAAATCGTACATTACAAACCGGCCAGTTATAAGGTTAAAAACTATTAAAAAACTTAAATAACTTAAGCATAATTAATTAATTGTTTTAAATAAGGTTCAAGTTTTATTATAGCCTGTTTTCGATGTGTCATAAAGTCTGACAGCCGGCCATTTTTATCCAATTCCGCCGCTATTTTTCCGTATTTAGGCAAATAAAAAAGCGCGCGAAAAGGAAAACCGGAGGTCCTGTGTTCACTGGCTTGTTCGGCAATATAACCATCTTCCTTGCCCTCAACTGAAATAACCCTGTTTGGTGTAACCGCCAAAGATACTACAGCAGTAAATTGGCATTTTCTCTGCTCAAAAGGTACTCCTTGTAAACGTTTTAAAACTTCATTTATTATTTCTTCATCAGTGCCTGATCGTTTATGCGGGCCCCAAATACGACGGGAATAAACACCGGGCCAGCCACCCAAAACTTTAATTTCTAAACCGCCATCATCAGTAATAGTTGGCAATCCGCTTAATTTACAATAAATTTTAGCTTTATTTTCAGCATTAGCTTTAAATGTCAGCTCATTCTCTGCTACCTCTTGGCTAATACCAATATCTTTTAATGAAACTAAATCAAAATTAAATCTACTAAGCAGGGTTGAAAATTCCGCATACTTTGCTTGATTGTGAGTAGCTATTAATAATTTTGTTGGCATAATAACTATTTACCTCCTCCTCTCGATTTAATCAGTTTAATAAACTAAAGCCCAATAGTATCAGAAATACTTTGCATGGATTTAAGTTCAATATCTACAAGTTCTTCTAATGAAAGACCAAGCATCTCTTGACATTTAGAAATAATATCGCGGTTAACACCCTTAGCAAAGCTCGCGGTCCTGAATTTTTTTAAAACTGATTCTAGTTTTACACTGGCTAATTTTTTATCCGGCTGAACAAGCGCGCAGGCTACTATTAAGCCGGTTAACTCTTCCGCACACCAAAGAGCCTTCTCCAGCAATGTCTTAAGTTCAAATCCATGTATATGATTATGTACACGTACTGCCTCCACTACTTCAGGTTGGAATCCAGCTTCTTGTAACCACTGTGCCCCGATAAGTGAATGCTGCTCCGGTGTGGGTTCTGTTAACTCCCAATCAATATCGTGTACTAAGCCGGCTAAACCCCATAATTCTTCATCCTGGCCGAATTTACGCGCCAAGGCGCGCATAATAGCTTCGGATGCTAAAAGGTGGTTCCTGAGGAACTCACCTTTTACTTTATCTTGAACTAATTTCCAGGCTAGCTCGCGATTCATCAAATTTTATTGGTTTAAGCTAATAGTCACTGAGGTCATGCCATCGGCACCCCCAATGTAGATTCCGACCGACCTCTCACCCTTATTGGCAGTAATTATGCTGGTGCCGCCCATATTAGCCGTGCCTTCAATTTCCCAACCCTGGCTCGCAAGTTCGCTATTGTAATAAGCAGATACGTCTACCACTGATTTGGAGATGGTGAACATGACAGAAACTCCAGCCTGTCCTGTTTGCGGATTAGTAGAACCAGCGTAACCAATCTTTGCGCCAGATATTACTGGAACATCCGACGGCCAATCACTTGGCAAACTAACATCTTCACCGGCCTGGAATGAACCTTCATCGCTCTTATAAGTCACTGTGTCGTTGTCCTTATAATCAATATCTACCCTACCGCCGGTTGCACGCTCTATAGCCCGCTCGGCCATTTTCTCAGCTGTTTGACGAGCCAAAAAACTTTTAGCAGCCCAACCAATCATAAGAACAACCACCACCACAAGTAAAATGAATATTATTTTTTTATTATGATTAGGAGAAGATTTTTGTATATCTTCAACCGGCGAATTTATTGAATTTTGATGCATATTATTAAATAATTAATAATTATAATTTAAATAAATTACTTACTTCTCATAGGCGGGAAAATAACAGTTTCCCGAATTGGTTTATCTACTATAAAACTAAATAATCGTTCACTAAAACCAAAACCAGCGGCCGGCGGCATACCATACTCCAAGGCGGTAATAAAATCTTCATCTAACATTTGCGCCTCACTATCCCCTGCTTGCCTTAATTTCATCTGCTCTTCAAATCTTATTCTTTGATCAACTGGATCATTAAGTTCGCTAAAACCATTGCCCAGTTCACTGCCGACGGCTATAACCTGCATTCTTTCCACTCTGCCCGGCAAGGAACGATGACGTTTAGCTAAGGGGCTTACTTCTAGAGGATGGTTAATCAAAAATATTGGCCCCTGAACCTGCGGACGGGCTGCTTTTTTCCAAAATAAATCTATTAATCGTCCGGCGCCCATATTATTATCATATTTAATTTTATGTTTATCCAACAATTTTCTTAATTTAACCACATCAGTTAGGCCTGCTAAATTTTCACCGGTTAATTCTTCTATCAATTGAAAATAATCATAACGCGGCCAACTGCCAGACCAATCAATACTTTTCCCCTGATAGCTGGAAAGCAAACTGCCGGCAACTGAACGTACTAAATCCTGATAAAGTTTCTCTACAAAATCCATAAGTATTTCATAATCAGCATAAGCCCAGTAAAACTCACACATATCGTAATCTTGTAAATGTTCGGTATCTATGCCTTCATTGCGAAAAACCTTACCTATCTCAAAAACTTTTTCAAAACCACCGACTAATAACCTTTTTAACGGCAGTTCCAAAGAAATACGTAAATAAAAATTTTCATCTAAAGCATCATGATGAGTGATAAAAGGATTAGCGTCAGCCCCACCAGCTACAGCCTCAAGAGCCGGGGTTTCGACTTCTAAAAAACCGGCACCGGATAAATGAGCACGAACAGTACGCCAAAAATTTGATTTTTTCACAAATAACTCCCTCACTTCTGAATCCATCATTAAATCAATATAACGATGCCGCAAACGTTGCTCTATATCCTTTAAACCATGCCATTTTTCAGGCAATAAAGCCAAGGCCTTCGCTAGAGGTGTTATTTTTTTTACAAGCACTGTGGGTTCGCCGCGCTTAGTTTTAACCACTAGACCTTCAGCCCCGATAATATCTCCTCTATCCAAAGCCGGTAATAATTGCCAAACTTTTTCGCCTGATAATTTTTCCATTGCAGCCATCTGAATGGTGCCGGCCTGATCCTGCAGAGTGGCAAACCATAAAGCTCCGTGCGGCCTAATAGTCATCAAACGTCCAGCCACAGAAACCGTTTGGCTTTCTGATACAGTATTGCCTGATAAAACAGGAGCTTGCTCCGCCAGTTTAACTATTTGCCTTGAATTATGACTAAGACTGAACAAAGGCGGATATAATTCATAACCTAAATCACGCCAAATTTTTAATTTTTGACGTCGACTGGCTAATTCTTGTTCTTCTCGAGAAGGCATAAGATAATTTAATCCTACTCAAAAAAAGACCGAACAGCAAGCCATAAATTATTTAATAACTGCCTCAATATTAATTAATTTCTAAAATAGAGTATTTTACAATTCCCGCCGGCACTTTAACTTCCACCATATCGCCAACCTTTCTGCCTAATAAAGCCTGACCTAAAGGCGATTCGTTGGAAATTAAACCCCTAGTTGGATCAGCCTCATTAGAACCAACTATGGTAAGGGTTAATTCCCCTGTCTGAGTTTTGACTTTCAAACTTGAACCAACTTTTACTTGATCACTATTTTTATCTGATTTAATAACCAAAGCGTTTTTAAGAATATTTTCTAATTCTATAATCCTGCCTTCAATAAAGGCCTGCTCGGTTTTAGCTTCTGCATACTCAGCGTTTTCGGATAAATCACCAAGTTCTTTGGCTTCTTGAATTCTTTGAGCTATTTCCTTACGTTTAACTGTTTTAAGTTCCTTAAGTTCACTCTTTAACTTCGCCAAACCTTCACTGGTTAAATACTGTTGTCCGTCTGGTGGCATATAATAACTAAAATTTAATAAATTAAGCTGGCCCGTTTACGAGCCAGATACACACGTTTAGAAACAACTAAACGAGAGATAAATAATAACTATTACTTATTAAAATATACTGACCCCTATAGTTTGTCAAGATCTTAATATTTTTAGCTAAGGTTTATGTAAAGACCACCAAGAAAAAATTTCTCTGGCTACCGGCGTAGCTGCCTGTGAACCTTCGCCGCCATTTTCAATAATAACCACCACTACTATATCCGGATTATCAAAAGGGGCATAACCAACAAACCAAGCATGAGTAGCTGTTTGCGGTCCTGTTTGTGCTGTACCAGTTTTACCAGCAACTGCTATGGGTAAATTACCTAAGGATCTAGCACTGCCCGACAAGACTGTTTGTCTCATACCCTGCTTCACAGCCGCTAACACACTTGGTTCCAGTTTAACTTGACCGTTTAATTCTTTACTTGTCTTGATTTGCTCACCTGAAGCTAAAAAAATAGTATCCAATAAACGTGGTTTAACCAACTCGCCGTTATTTAACAAAGCCGCATAAGCCACAGCCATTTGAATTGGCGTAACCAAAAGATTACCCTGACCAATAGAAATATTATAAGTGTCGCCACGATACCAATGCTCACCGGTGGCGGCTAGCTTCCAGAGAGCTGTAGGAACAAAACCAGCCCGCTCACCCGGTAAATCTATCCCTGTTAATTTTGATAAACCAAATTTCTTAAAATAATCAGATAAACGAGTAATTCCCAAACCAACAAACTCATTGCTACCGCCGCCGACTAAATAAAAAAAAGTATTAACTGATTCAGCTATAGCTTTATATACATTAGTCAAACCATGACCACCAGACCGCCAATCAGCAAAAAATTGCCGGCCGGCATACACTCCGCCAGTACTTAAAAAAGTTGTATTAACAGTTATTACTTTTTCCTGCAAAGCCGCGGCCGCCACCAACGGCTTAATGGTAGAACCAGAAGGATATTCGCCGCTAATAGCCCGATTATATAAAGGAAACTGGGAATCATTCAATAAACGGCTGATTTCGGCACTGTTACGAGCTGCTGTAAAAACATTAGGATTATAACTAGGATAAGAGGTAATAGCTAAAATTGAACCGTCCAGCGGATTCATAACCACTACTGCCCCACCACGGCCACGAGAACTTTGCACAGCTCTTTTTAAAGTCTCATAAGATAGATCTTGAAGATCTTTATTAATAGTTAATTTTAACTTAGCCCCGGCTACTGGTGAACGTGCAGAAAAAATTTTTCTTTCCAAACCGCTGGCATCAACCTCTACTTGACGTAAGCCCGGCTGGCCGCGCAGTAGTTCCTCATACTTCAATTCCAAACCAACTTTGCCTTTGCTATCTGTAAAACCGTAACGACCGGCAGCTGTCTTATATTCCTCAGCTGTTACTAAACCAACATAACCTATAACATGAGCAAAAGACTCACCGCCTGTATAAATTCTTTCCGCATTTGGTTCTACCCGTAAACCTTTATTTATATCCACCAAAGTCATTAATTTAAGAGCCATTTCATGAGATAAGGACGAAGCTATAATCAAAGGCAAATAAGATTTTTGAGCTAGTTTAGTTAAATTATCTTGTAACAAAAGTTCAGTTGGCACACCTGCCAGTACTTCGGTTAAATATTCTTCACGTTTAATTTCATCTTTGGGCATTTCAGCCGGTACAGCCACTAATCGAAAGCTGGCGGTATTACCGGCTAATAACCTGCTTTGACTATCAACTATAATTCCCCGACTTGGGTTGATAATTTCCGTTCTGATACGGTTACCCTCAGCCACCCCCAACCAATAATTTCCCTGCCAAACCTGCAACCATATTAACCTCGCAACTAAAATTGAAATACCTAATAATAAAAAGGTAAATATGATTATAGGTGATTTTTGATTGATGATTCTTTTTAAACTGCCTATCCCCGGCTCGCCTAAACTGCTGCCTTCAAAATTTCTTTGACTCCAGCCTCTAACAGCCTGATCGGCTATATCACCCCCCCATTCTTTAATAACAAATGGATCATTATCCCTAGTCATATAAAATTATGAATCCAATTTTAATAAACGTTTGCTAAGCAAATTTAATAATACTGAAACTAACCAACCTAATAATAAACCTCCTAAAAACCAAAGAAAATAATCCTCCCAAATTATTTTATCAAAAACCAAATGCTTATCACCCCCAAGCCATATTATAAAAATAAGCACCATATATATTAACCGCCAGCTAATAAACCAAACTATAAACGTCAACCAACGGCCGCTTAAATTTGTTCGGGAAATATAAGGCAATACCAATAAATAAATTAAAATTAAAGTTATCAGGGTAGTTAAGGAATATAAGGGTACTGTACGCGGTATAATAATATCTAAAAAAATACTACTAGATAAAAATACTAACCAAGTTTGATTTTTTCCCGCCATAACCATAACCATATAGCCGGAACCACTATAAAAATATCAGCTAACTGTCCAAGCCAAGGCAGAGCGGCTTGTCTAAGAAAAAAAAATACTCCGCCGACCACAATATAATAAAGGTAAATCATACTTTACTGATTCATTAAAGGCTTTAAAACATACAAAAAACGAAATTGCTCCGGCGGTGTCGGCGGGGCAACTATTGCAGATTGAAAAAGTTCTCCTTCATTTTTTTCAACAGACGTCACTGTGCCAATCAACAACCCGGCCGGAATTAATCTATTCAAATTACTGGTAACAACCCCATCACCAACTTTAATTAACTCATCTAATTCAATATATTTTAATCTAACCGCTAAATTATATTCACCCACAGCTATACTTTGCCCGGTATTTCCCTGAGCTAATTTAGCCAATACTTTACTAGAATTGGAAGTAACTAATGCTACGCTTGAAAGATGGGCGCTAACTTGTTTGATAGTGCCAACTAAAACTAAACCGGCTGAACTGGTATTTGCTTCAGGCTGTCCAGCCACTACTGCCAAACCGGCCGACAAGCCATCTAATTGGCCACGGTTAATAAGATAAGTTAGGCCAGCTTCATCAACTTGTTGGCCAATCACTTCCACAGCCAAACTTTCATAAGATTGTGTTTTAGGTAAATTTACCAATCTTCTTAATTCTTCATTTTCTTTTAATAAGGCTTCTACCGTGGATTGTCGGGCTGATAATTCAGCTACTTGATGCTTAAGCTGTTCATTTTCAGTTAACAATTCCGGTATGTGCCGATAACGCTCAAGCCAAGTACCAAGTTTCATTCCAGCTTGACCAAACGGCAATAAAGCAGACTGCCCCCATCCTTGCAACCATAACCATAAAGGACTAAAAGATACAATAACCAACAAAACTAGGCTGATGATCAATATTAAAACCACCTTAAATTTACGGCTCATATTAGCCAAAATTATTTAATTTGAGTAGAAGGTAACAATAAATCCTTGGTAGCCTGTAAATCTTCCAAGATCACACCTGTTCCCCTAACTACAGCAGTTAAGGGATCGTCAATCACCTGAACTGAAATAGATAATTCTTGCGAGAAAAGTTTGTCTAAATTTTTAAGTAAAGCGCCTCCGCCGGTTAAAATTAAACCTCTTTCATAAATATCCGCCACTAATTCAGGGGGCGTATTTTCAATAGTATTACGGATATTTTCCACCATCATCTTCAAAATTCTGCTAATAGACTCTCGCACTTCACTATCATTAATAATAACCTCACGCGGTAAGCCAGACATTAAATCACGTCCTCTGATACTCATTTCTAGTGGTTCATTTAGGTTGGTAGCCGAACCTATTTTCATCTTAACTTCTTCAGCAGTTCTTTCCCCAATTAACAAATTAAAATGTTCGCGAGCGTAATGAATTATGGCTTCAGTAAGCTCATCTCCAGCCACTCTCATTGATTTAGACATAACTACTCCTCCCAAACTAATAACAGCCACTTCAGTAGTTCCCCCGCCAATATCAACTATCAATTGACCAGAGGCATCTCTGACTGGCAGACGAGCACCCAAAGCCGCCGCCATTGGCTCTTCAATTAAAAACACTTCCCGAGCCCCGGCTGATAAAGCGGCATCCTCTACAGCCTTTCTTTCTACTTCTGTAACATCTAAAGGAATACCAATAACTACCCGCGGGCGTGGAGCTAAAGCAAAGCTCTCCCGATGCACGCGATCAATGAAATATTTAAGCATTTTTTCTGTTACTTCAAAATCAGAAATCACTCCGTCTACTAATGGTTTAGTGGCTACAATATGGGCGGGAGTCTTGCCTAACATTTTTTGGGCATCAGAGCCAACAGCCACAATCTGATCGGTACGGGTATTTACCGCTACTACCGAAGGCTCATTAATAATCAGCCCCTTATCTTTAACATAAACCAAAGTATTGGCTGTACCAAGATCTATGCCTATATCGCGCGATAATCGCGCTCGCAATCTTCCAAACATGTTCTTATTTTAACTGTCTGTTCGTAAACTGTCTAGCTGTTTAATGAACACTAAATTTGTTCATTAATTCAGTAAAAGATAAATATTCTGTGGTATGGCCAGATCTTTTTTTCAATTCAAGTTTATCGCCAGTTTTAGCGCTTACTACTAAACGCCAAGGCAAACCAATCAGATCAGCATCTTTTAATTTTATGCCCGGCGATTCTTTTCTGTCATCATACAATACTTCCCAACCAGCTGAACTTAGATTATTGTATATTTGCTCACTTTTTACCTGAACATCACCCTCGCCCAAACTAAGTAAATGAAAACGATAAGGAGAAATTTCTTCCGGCCAAATAATGCCTAATTCATCATGGTGTACTTCAACTATAGTACCCATTACCCTGCCTGGGCCAATACCATAAGAAGCCATTATCACCGGGCAACGTTCGCCGACTTGGTTAGTATAAAAAAGTTCTAAGGCTTCAGAAAATTTAGTGCCTAGTTTAAATATATTACCTACTTCTACGCTTTTACCCTGCGCTATCTTCGCTTGACCACAAAGCGGACAATTATCGCCTGCTTGAACTTGGGACACTTCTTTATTTTGAGCGTAATTACAGGAGAGACAATATACTATATTATCCTCGCCGGCATCTGATAAAACTTGAAATTCGTGACTATATTGCTTGGTAAATGCTCCGCCAGAAGCTTCTACCACTAATGCTTTAAGGCCGCAACGCTGAAAAATTTTCAAATAGGCCTCTTTTACCTGCTCATAATAAGTATCTAAATCTTCTCTCGTGGCGTGAAAACTGTACAAATCTTTCATAACAAACTCACGCATTCTAATAATGCCACTTTTAGCTCTGGGTTCATTGCGAAACTTAGTTTGAAACTGGTAAACCGCTCGTGGCAAATCACGATAGGAATTTATGAATCTTTTGGCTATTTCAGTAATTGCCTCTTCATGAGTCCAAGCTAAACCAACTGAAGGTTCAGCATCTTTTTCAATTATTTTAAACATGACTTCTTCCGTCGTTACCCAACGGCCAGTACGCTTCCATAATTCTTTAGGCTGTAAGGCGGTCATAATTAATTCCTGAGCGCCTATGGCATTCATTTCCTCCCTGATAACCTGCTCAATTTTTTTAACAGTTAAATAACCTAGGGGCAAAAAAGAATAAACGCCGGCTAATTGTTTATCTATAAAACCAGCTTGAGTTAAAAGCCTAGCGTTTACTGCCACCTCGTCAGCTGGCACTGTGCGTAAAGTTTTGCTGAATAACTGCGATTGCAACATAAGGCTAATTTAGCAAACAATCATTATTCCCGCAAATTTTGTCAATTATTAAACAAAAATCCGAACTTTTTCCGCGAAAATCCTGATGCCTATTTCTAAAATTTTACGCTCGGGCGAGAGGCGGAAAACGCAAACTTTACAAATTGGCTGCGTATTTAGAACACCCCCAAACTTTTGAAATTATTTTACCCAATCTAATCCACAAATCCAAAAAGCGAAACCTCCACTGACCCGCCGCCAGCCGCCACAAAGCGGCGGCCTGCCTCGCAGAAAAATTGCCTTTTCCTTTCAAAGAAAAAATCGGCGCGCGCAAAATCAAAAAATGTAGAGGCAATTTTTCTGCTTGGCTCTCCGCCTTTGGCGGACGGGCAGCGGGATTTGCTCAGACAAAAAGAAAAAGGCGATAACAGCAGAAATTCACTGTTATCGCCTTTGAGTGAGAGTTTTAAGCGTTGT
>CALFUV010000017.1 GCA_937929825.1 uncultured Patescibacteria group bacterium | reverse complement strand
AAATTTTTACAAGACCTAGGAGTATCACAAAGATTATTACACCCCAAGAACTAACGGCCGGGTATTACCAGATTGTCATCATCCCTAAGCTGGCTAAATTCCGTGCCCAATATTTACATTTGCTAAGATGAAATTTAAGTGCAATAAAAAGTTCTAAAAAAGCTTAACTATTTTTTATGTGGTAGTTACGGTGAAAAAATCGTTGGTATTTTCGATGGTGTGGAAAACTTCAAAATTTTTCCAAAAAAATCCAAAAAATTTAATTTTTTTTACTACTTTACTTAAATTGAACAAAAGTATTACAATTAAATTATGAAAACAGGAATAGAAAAAGCTGTTTTCTATAAAACCTAGTAGGGTAAGTTATTTACTGTATAGGCAGTATTTGTTCTTTATAAATTTAATATCAATCATAAAAATAAAAATAAAAGGAGCGGATAATGGAATATACCGATTCAGTTCGCCGGGTCTTGTTGGTATTTGATGCCAGTACTTTTAATCCCTTTAAGAATTTTAAAACAACTAAAGTACGGCTTAAAAAAAAGTTGTTTAATCAAATTAAAGATCAGCCCCGAGTATTATCATTGATGGCTGATTTAAAACAAGGCCCCGGATTTGTGGTAAAGGGTTTTATACCCATAGTCACCGAGCCGTGGGGACATGGCGATGATATTCAAATACTTGATAAATTAGAAGAAATTGCCAGTGAAAATCCCGGACACCTAATAATTTTTATCACCCGTGACCTTGGTTTTTGTCAAGAGTCCGGCTGGCAAGCTCATTTAAGCCGAATTTATATTTGTGTTCTACCCCGAAAATTTTTAAGCAAAACTATTGATCAGTACTCAAGATTAGATATGATGTACATTATATCTATAGATATAATAAATTTACTGACCATAGGCCAGCCTAAGTATAGCCAACTGTTCGCACCGGCAATTTAAATTTTATCACCCCTCCTTACCCCTTCTTCCGGCGTCTGCTATAGCCCTCAAGCAGGCGTCGGATTTTCTTGTCAACAAACAGTTTTGAAGTGTATACTATCACTATGTCGCCACTGCAACCAGTCTTACCCGGAAAACACCCCACCTCTAGACCAGCGCCTGCTAGGGAAAGATTGACCGGTACCAGCGTTTTGCTTGCATTTCTTTTAACAATAACTCTTATTAGTTTAGGTGAGCGAGGTCTTTATGATCTGAACCGTTTATATAATCCCCATTACTATGAATGTAATCAGGCGGCTTTTTTGATTTCCCGGGGAGAAAGTTGCCCGGCAGAGGAATTCGCTTTTCAAAATGTGTTATTGCATAGCTATGTTTCGTTCCCACTTTTTGTAATTTTTCTGATTTTAATGCTTTATTTAAGACATCATCGCTTAAACACCTGGCAACGTGCGCTTTTTAGAGTTTCAGGCATAGTTTCAATATTTTTTGGTTTGCAATTTTTGGCCGAGGCAATTATATTTTTACTTAAATTCCATTATTTAGTCGGTATTTACGTTAGCTTAGTGTTAGGTGCAGTGGTGCTGTCTGTTCTTGTTATATATTTGGAGAGGCGAGAGGCTCAGAAGCGATTATCAAATGCAGTAAAAAGGTGAGGCCAAATAATATATCAACTAAGAATAGAAAACAGAAAGTAGCCGTTTTTGATATAGATGGCACTATTTTTCGTTCCAGCCTGCAGCGTGAACTTATTATGGCCTTGGTTCGTTATGAAGTTTTTCCTGCTATTGTCAAAAAAGAATTAGAGCAAAATTATTTTTCCTGGGTGAACCGGCAAGGCAATTATGAGAATTATATTATGCAGGTAGTTAGGAGTTATCAAAAAAGAATTGCTCAAGTAAGTGTGGAGGATGTAAAACGAGTGGCTGAGATTGTAATTAATCAGCAAAAGAGTCGGGTGTATACCTATACTCGTCAACTGATAGAAAAATTGCGCCCCACACATAAGTTAATTGCAATTTCCGGCTCGCCTATTGAAATTGTGGAAGAATTTAATCGGCATTATAAGTTTGATGCTGTATTTGGTATGGTTTTTCAAACACACGATGGAAGGTATACCGGGGAAGTTTTGGAGATTCCCATTCGTGATAAACGTAAGGTTTTGGAGAAATATTTATTGGAAGAAAAATTAAAACTTGCCGGGAGTGTTGGTGTGGGTGATAGCGAAAACGATGCTTCTTTTTTGGAAATGGTGTCTAGACCCATTTGTTTTAATCCTAACAGTAACTTATATAAAATTGCCAAAAAGAAAGGCTGGACAGTTGTAGTTGAACGAAAGGATGTGATTTATACTTTGTAAAATTATGCAAACAGAAATTGAAGCCAAGTGGATTGTGCCGGATTTGGCTATTATTAGAAAAAAGTTAAATAGCCTGAACGCAGTTATGGCTCAGACAGAAAGATTAATGAAACGTCGGACATTTGATTATCCTAATAAAAGTTTACAAAAAATTGGCGGTTGGATAAGAGTAAGGGATGAGGGTAATAAAAAACATTAACATATAAACAGTTGAATGACCGCAGTTTGCATGGCACTAAAAAGGTTGAGGTTGATAATTATGATAAAACTTGTCAGATATTGGAAGCTGTTGGCCTAGAAGCCAAGAGTTATCAAGAAACCAAGCGCGAAACTTGGCCTTATAAAAATTGTGAAATTACTTTAGATAGTTTAAGGAAAATTTTAAACGAAAAAGAAATAGCGGAAATTGAATGGGGTGATTATTTACCAGAGAAAATTGTGCAAAAATTGTCAAGCATTTTCAAATAAAAGACGAAACTACAATAAAAGAGTTGGAGCAACCACGTTATAAGCCACTGGATTTAACTTTTAAAATGCAAGTCCGTGAAGCGGAAAAATATTTAGTGCGGGAAATAACCAGTTTAGGAAACAAGATTGTTTGGGATGAAAAACTCCAAAAAATATGAATTTGAATCGCATAGTAGTTGTGAATAATAGACAGATAGAAGAGGCAGGCAGTCATAAGGAATTATTAATGAAGTCAAGCAGTCTTTATAAGCGGTTGTGGGAACGACAAGCTGGCGGGTTTTAGTGGCTTAGGTAATATTCAGATCAAGGAAGAGATACATAAATAACCAGGACTTGCCTAGTTAGCACAAGCTTGCTATAGTACGGCTGTTAACTTTTTGTACAATCTTGATAAATAATCATGTCATTTTGGAAAAAAGTCAGGCTTAGCCTTAATTCAACCCTAGGTTTTATCTGGTGGCCTTTTGTAGTAATAGGAAAGTTGCTTTTTAAGAATGTTACTCCACGTAAAAAGGCTTGGTATTTACTGTTTGGTATAGTAATTTTGTCCGGTTTAGCTTTTTTGGTTGATTATCCTCGTGTACCAGAGTGGGTGCCAGGATCTTCATTTTGGAATAAATATAATGTGCAGCTGGGACTTGATTTACGTGGTGGTGCGCATTTAGTTTATGAGGCTGATGTCAGCTCTATACCAGAAAGAGAACGAGCAGATTCGGTTGAAGGTGTTAGGGATGTTATTGAACGCAGAGTTAATTTTTTTGGTGTAGCTGAACCTATAGTGCAAACCAGCCGGGTAGGTGAAAGTTGGCGGGTTATAGTGGAATTGCCCGGGGTAACTGATACCCAAGAGGCTATTAGGATGATAGGCGAGACTCCGGTTTTGGAATTTAAAGAAAAAAGTACAGAAGTTCAAGACACTTCAGTTATAGATGCTTATAATGAACAAGCCAAGAAAAAAGCAGAAGATGTCTTAAGGCGAGCATTAGCCGGTGAGGATTTTGCCAAGCTAGCTCAAGAATATTCAGAAGATTTTAGCAATAAAGATCAGGGTGGAGATTTAGGTTTTTTTGGTAGAGGATTGATGGTAGAGCCTTTTGAGCAGGCAGTTTTTGCTTTGAAAAAAGGTGAGATTACTAAACAGTTAGTAGAAACTCAATTTGGTTATCATATTATAAAAAAGACTGATGAGCGCGAATCTGAAACAGGCGAAGAAATTAAGGCTAGTCATATATTAATCAGAACTCAATCACCTGAACCTTCTGATCAGTGGGTGAGCACTCAGCTTTCCGGCAAACAATTAAAACGTTCACGGGTTGAGTTTGATCCCAATACCGGTTTACCTTTGGTAAATATTACTTTTAATGATGAAGGTAAAGAGTTGTTTGCTGAAATAACCAAACGTAATGTTGGTCAGCCGGTGGCAATTTTTCTAGACGGAGCGCCAATCAGCGTGCCAACAGTCCAAGAAGCTATTACCGGTGGAGAAGCGGTAATTAGCGGCGACTTTACTTTAGCTGAGGCTAAACAGCTTTCCCAACGCTTAAATTCCGGCGCTTTGCCAGTGCCGGTACAACTTATAAGTCAAACTAATGTGGATGCAACTTTGGGTAAATTATCAGTTGAAAAAAGTTTATTAGCCGGTATTTTAGGTTTGATATTGGTGGTAATATTTATGATTGTTTATTATCGGCTACCGGGAATTTTAGCGGTATTAGCTATGGTTATTTATGTTTTATTAACTATGGCTGTTTTTAAACTTTGGCCGGTTACTTTGACTTTAGCAGGTATTGCTGGTTTTATTCTATCGGTTGGTATGGCAGTTGATGCGAATGTGCTTATATTTGAAAGATTGAAAGAAGAATTAAGAGCAGGTCGACCTATGACTGAAGCAATAGAAGAAGGTTTTAGGCGCGCTTGGACATCAATTAGAGATTCTAATGTGGCTAGTTTAATAACCGCCATGATTCTAATTTGGTTAGGTTCCAGTATTGTTAAGGGTTTTGCTATTACTTTATCGTTAGGTATTTTAATTAGTATGTTCACCGCTATTACTATTACTCGTACATTTTTACGATTAGTGGCTGGAAAAAGTTTTAGTCACCGTTATTGGTTATTTGGTGTAAGCAAAAAAGATTTGCCAGTTAAGTTTTAATTTTATGAATATTATTCGTTGGCGGATAATTTGGTATATTTTTTCGGGAATATTAGTGATTTTATCAATTGTGTCTTTATTAACGTGGGGCTTGAAATTTGGTATAGATTTTACAGGAGGTAGTTTGTTGGAAGTAGAATTTGCTGATAACCGTCCGACTGTTGCTGGTATTCAGGAAATTTTGGCGCCGGTGGGCTTAGAGGGTATTATAGTTCAACCCTCGGGAGAACGAGGAGCAATTCTTAGATTCAAACATGTAGATGAAATTACACATCAGCAAATAGTTAGGCAGTTAGGTGAGGCTGGTGGGGGAGAAGTTAATGAATTGAGATTTGAAAGTATTGGACCAACTATTGGTCAAGAATTACAGCGTAGATCATTAACCGCTTTGGTAGTAGCACTTTTGTTTATAATTATTTATATTGCTTGGGCTTTTCGTAAAGTATCTCGTCCAGTTGCTTCGTGGAAATATGGTTTAACCGCTATAATTGCTTTGGCTCACGATGCTCTGATTACTATAGGTGCCTTTAGCGTGTTGGGTAAATTTTTAGGCGCGGAAGTTGATAGTTTATTTGTTTCTGCTTTGTTGACCGTTATAGGTTTTTCTGTACATGATACCATTGTTGTTTTTGATAGAACCAGAGAAAATCTTTTTCGTCACAGCGTGGCTGATTTTAGTGAAACAGTAAATAAAAGCGTAAATGAAACTATTATTCGCTCTATTAATACATCAGTAACAACGATTTTGGTTTTATTAACACTTTTTTTGTTTGGCGGTGAATCAATTAAATATTTTTCTTTAGCTTTGATTATTGGTATTGTTATTGGTACATATTCATCTATTTTTTTGGCCTCACCTTTATTAGTTGAGTGGTATAAATTAAGTTTAGGTTATAAAACAAAGAAATAATTTAATTGTCAAACTTGGTTTTTTAAAACAAGCTTTTTAAGCTTGTTTTTTGTTGACATAATTAAATATCTATGATATAATATTTTTGTAATATATTAAATATTTGCCTTTATTTTAAACTTAAGTTTAAACAAGTTAATTTATTGAGTATTATGAGCGACGATAATTCATCAATTTTGGATAAGATTATTGCGACTCAACAAGTTACTCATCGCGAGAATTTTAAACCCAGAACAATATTAAACAATTTACTGACGCTTTTAACAGAACGTGAGCGGGAAATAATTTGGCGTAGATTTGGTTTATCTGGTGATAAAGAGGAGACTTTAGAAAATATCGGTAAAACCTTTCATGTAACCAGGGAAAGAATTCGTCAAATTGAAAGATTAGCCGTTTCTAAACTCACCAGCAGTTCACAGGCTGAATTAATAACTAAAGAGCTTAAACAAGTAGTGGTTGAATTATTGGAAGCAGAAGGTGGTGTTTGTGCAGAAAAGAGATTAATGACTTTATTAGCCGAAGCCGGTGATGATTACAACAATACAAATATACTGCGGTTTTTCTTATCCGAAATATTAGCTGATATTGTGGCGCCGGTGGGAGGGGATGATACACACTATTTGCCAGGATGGAGGTTAAGAACTGCTGAGTTGGCGGCAGTTGAAGCATTAATTAATCAAGCGCAGGAAATTATTACTGCTCGAGGAGCGCCTATAGCTGAAGATGAATTAGCTCAATTATTGATTACTCAAAAGCCGAGTAGTCCTCTACAGGGTGTATTGAGTGATGCTTCGGTGATTCTTAATTTATTACAATTATCTGCCAATATTAGGCGTAATACTTTTGGTGAATGGGGATTAAGGCATTGGGAAACGATTAGCCCAAAAAGAATGAATGATAAGATTTATTTGATATTGAAAAAAAATGGTAAACCAATGCATTTTCGGGACATAGTTCGCATGATTAATGAGCAAAGTTTTGACCATAAAAAAGCTTACGCGCCAACAGTGCATAATGAACTTATATTGGATGATAAATTTGTGTTGGTTGGCAGGGGAATTTATGCTCTTAAAGAATGGGGTTATAAACCCGGTGTAGTTGCTGATGTCATGGTAGAAGTATTAAAAGAAAAAGGGCAACCTATGACGCGGGATGAAATAGTGGAGGCAGTTTTAAAACAAAGATTAGTTAAGAAAGGTACAATTTATTTAGCGTTAACTAATAAGAAAAAATTCAACCGATTACCTGATGGGAGATATATATTGACCTCAACTCACACAGTAACGGATAAACCAGAACCAACTATTATTTAAACATGGAACAATTAATTAAAATTGAAGTTTATTTTAATAATCTTGTATTAAATATACCAGCCAGCGATCCCGTTGCCGCTGCTTGGTATATTTTTTCACATGGTGGTTGGTTGGTTTTGTTTTTTGGAATGCTGCAAGCTATGGCTCAAATTTGGTTGGAGAATAGACGAGAATTGTACGATGCCTCAATTAATAATATCCTCTTGGCTATTGATGTTCCTAAAGAAACTGAGCAAAGCCCGCAGGCAGTTGAACATATTTTTGCCTCCTTAGCTTCAACCTTGAGTCGTGGAACATTATATGAAAGATGGTGGAAGGGTAAAACCCAAGATAGTTTTAGTTTTGAGATAGTTTCATTAGGTGGTTATACGCAGTTTTTAATCAGAACGCCAGATAGTTACCGAGATTTAATTGAGTCGGCCATTTATGCTCAATACCCTGACGCTGAAGTAGTTGAGGTGGAGGATTATGTGAACCGAATTCCATTAAATTTTGATACAGAAGCTTATGATTTGTGGGGTACGGAATTTCAACTTATTAAACCGCAAGTGTATCCTATAAAGACTTATCCTGAATTTGAACATCAACTTTCTCAAGAATTTAAAGATCCCATGGCTCAATTTTTGGAGATTTTGAGTCGTATTAATTCTGATGAAGACGTATGGCTGCAAATAGTGGTTACACCTACTGATAGTAGTTGGAAAAGCGCAGCGCAGAAAGAGGTGGAAAAAATAATCAAGCAAACTAAATCCGAAGGCGGCTGGTTGAGCCGCTGGTTTACTTATTTGTTTATTCAAATACCGGGTAAGTTTGTTTATACAGTTACTGAAACTGTTTTGGCTGGCATAATAGAACCACAGCCATCTTCTGTGACTACTATGGGACCGGAGAAAAAGACCGAACGTACGATTCAGCAATTAACTCCCGGGGAAAAGGAAATAGTTTCAGCTATTGAAAGAAAAGCCAGTAAGATAGGTTTTAAAACCAAAATACGTTTAATATATTGGGGCCGTCGGGAAACTTTTTTGAAGGGTCGTGGTGTTGCGGGGGTGGTTGGTGCCATTCAGCAGTATACCAAACTTAACTTAAATGGTTTTAAGACTTCTAAAATAATGACTACTAAAGCTGAATATTTTTTAAAACAGTCTAGAATTAATCGTAAACAACGCAAAATATTGTCACATTATGTTAAGCGTAGTAACAGCAAAGGCCATGGGGCGGGTTTTATTTTAAATACTGAAGAATTAGCCACTATTTACCACTTTCCAGTTGTTAAGGTTAAGGCTCCTTTGGTTAAGAAAGCCGACGTTAAAAAAGCCGAACCGCCTTTTGCTTTACCTGTGTATCAACCGGGTATGAAAATAGTTGCCTCGGAGAAGTCAATAGCTACTACTGTCACACACAAAGGTTCGCCACCAGTTAATTTACCAACTATTGATGACTAATTATGAGTAAGATTTATTCTCCAGAAATAGTGCCTTTTGCTGTTACTAATTTTAGAAACGGCCAGCATAAGTTTGGTATTAAATTAGATGATCGCAGGCGTCACATGTATATTATTGGTAAATCAGGTACTGGTAAATCAGTATTATTGGAGAATATGATTTATGCCGATATCCGTGCTGGACACGGTTTAGCAGTAGTTGATCCTCACGGTGATCTGGTGGAGAAAATATTGGATCTTGTACCGTCGCATCGAGTAAATGACGTAGTTTATTTTAATCCGTCAGATGTTGATTATCCTATTGCTTTTAATCCTTTGGAATCTGTAGATCCTAAATACCGACATTTAGTAGCCTCTGGTTTAGTCGGGGTTTTTAAAAAAATTTGGGCTGACTCCTGGGGGCCTCGTCTCGAGTATATTTTGCGTAATGCCATTTTAAGTCTGTTGGAATATCCGTCATCTACCTTACTTGGTATAACAAGAATTTTGGTAGATAAGTATTATCGTAAAAAAGTTTTAGAAAAAGTAACTGATCCAGTAGTCAGGTCTTTTTGGATTGATGAGTATGATAATTACAACGAAAAATTTAGAACAGAAGCTATTTCACCAATTCAAAATAAGATTGGTCAATTTCTTTCCTCGGCTATAATTAGAAATATTGTTGGCCAACCTAAATCAACCATTGATTTGCGGCGTATTATGGACGAGCGCAAAGTTCTGTTAATGGATCTTTCTAAAGGTCGTGTGGGAGAGGATAATAGTGCACTTTTAGGAGCCATGATGATTACTAAAATTCAATTGGCGGCCATGAGCAGGATTGATATGCCTGAATATCAACGTAAGGATTTTTTTCTTTATGTTGATGAGTTTCAAAATTTTGCCACTGAAAGTTTTGCTACTATTTTATCAGAAGCCCGTAAGTATCGTCTAAATTTAATTATTGCCCATCAGTATATAGAACAGCTCGGTGATGTAGTGAGGGCGGCGGTTTTTGGTAACGTAGGTACTATGATAGTTTTTAGGGTTGGGGCAGAAGATGCAGATTTTTTGGAAAAAGAATTTGCTCCTGTTTTTACACCAACCGATTTGGTTAATTTACCTAATTATCATATTTATTTAAAATTAATGATTGATGGTGTGACAAGTGATCCTTTTAGCGCTGTGACTATGCCGCCTATTGGTGTACGTAATAATAATCGAACATCTATTATTCGGGTTTCACGGGAGCGTTATGCCCAAGACAGAGAAAAGGTGGAAGAAAAAATATTACGTTGGGCCGGAGTTGAAGAAGTATTTAAAGAAACAGCCCAAGAGGAATCTAGAAGTTTAGATGAAGAAGAAACAACTTACCGTGAAGTTCCTCAACAGAGATTTGCTAAAATAACTACCAAAGAACCAAAAGAACCTCCGCGCCTTAATTTAACTCAACCTGGCGATAATATGTTTGAAGATAATTGTTGGGTTTGTGGACGTAAAGTTTTATTACCCTTTAAACCAGACGGCATTAGGCCAGTTTATTGTAAAGAAGATATGAAAAAAGTAAAACAAGGACTAATTAGTAAACCAAAACCAAAGCTGGTTGTTAAAAATCATTCGCCTCAAGCACCGGTTAGCCTCCCAACGGTTGATGATGAGCCTTTAATTTCTAAGCCAGTTAAAGAAATTATTAATTCACAAAAGTCTAGTGATATATTTGAATTTACCCCCAAAGAATTAAAGTTAGCAGATGTTTTATCAGTTACCCCTACATCATTTAATGAAACTAATAACCAGAAAAATTTAATGAATAAACCTAAGTCAATTAAACCTAATCAGGTGATCACTTTTAATCATGAGTCTTAAAAATAATAAACATTTTGCTCAATTCATTCAGTTAGTTAGTGACGTAAAGATTCAGGGAGCTACAGCTGTAGCTGAAGCTACTTTAGAAGCCTTAGGGCATTATTTAACATCAATTAATTGTCCTCGCTCAGGTGCTGATTGGTATGCCATCAAAAAAATTGCTAATCAGCTTTCACAGGTTAGACCAACAGAACCAATGGCTCATAATTTAACAAATTGGTTAATCAATGAGCTTAGATATAATTTTAGAAAAACCACTCAATCTGCTATTTGGTTTACAGTTGTAAATAAGACAGTAAGTGAGCTTAAATATAAATGTCGGGAAATTAATGCTAAAATAAGTGAAAATGGCAGTCTTTTAGTTAAAAACGAGCAAATAATATTTACTCATTGTCATTCATCATTGGTTGAAAGTATATTAGTTAGAGCGCGAAGACAAAAAAAGAAATTTGAAGTTTATCACACTGAAACCAGACCTTTATATCAAGGACGTATTACAGCTAATCATTTACGGTTAGCCGGCATTAAATCAACTATGGTAACAGATAGTGCAGCCGCGTGGTTAATTTCAAATCGTTCCGGAGATGAAGTAGATGTTGATTGGATTTTATTAGGAGCTGATAGTTTAGCTAAAGATGGTTCAGTAACCAATAAAATTGGTAGTTTTGCCATCGCCTTAGCAGCTCATGATTCAGGTTTGCCGGTGTATGTGGCCAGTAATTTATTAAAGTTTGATCATAGCGGTTCCAGCCATATTGAGCTTCGTTCTACTTCTGAAATTTGGCCTGGAGCGCCGCGTGGTACAAGAATAATTAATTATGCTTTTGATAAAGTGCCAGCTAAATATATAACAGGTATTATTAGTGAATTTGGAATTATTAAACCAGCGCATGCTTTTAGGCTCGCTAAAGTAAGATATCCTTATGTATATGATAAATAGATAATTAGTAATATGTCTTTTTTTCTAAAAACTAAAAGGTTGGATATTTCTTCTGGCGGCGAACCAACGGCTGTTATGAATCAAGCTGAAGCAGAAAGTTATGGTATTTTAGCTGGTGATCGTGTGGAACTGTATTTACCTAATGGTAAGCGGCAAGTAGTAACTATGGAAGTTAGCGAAAGCCGTGTGTTGCCTGGTCAGTTAGGTTTGTGGCAAGAAGCAGCCAGTGCTTGTCGTTGCAAAGACGGTACTATTGTAGAAGCCCAGCTTTTATCCCGTCCGCCATCAATACAAGCCATTAGACAAAAACTTTTAGGAAAAGAACTTAATTATGAACAGGTTTATTCTATTATATCTGATATTGTTGAGGGTAATTTATCTCCGGTGGAAACTACGTATTACGTAGCTTCAGGATTTGTAAAACCAAATAGCGATCAAGAATTATTTTATTTAACTCGTGCTATAGCAGAAACTGGTGAACAAATTAATTTGCCAATAGAAGTTGTAGATAAACATTCTATTGGTGGTTTACCGGGTAATCGGACAACTATGTTAGTGACGCCAATTATCGCCAGTCTTGGTTTGTATATGCCTAAAACTTCATCCCGTGCCATTACCAGTCCAGCTGGTACAGCTGATACCATGGAGGTTTTAGCGCCTGTTAGTTTTTCTATGTCTGAAATAAGGCAAATTGTTAAAAAAACCAGAGCTTGTTTGGTTTGGGGGGGAGGACTAAATATTGCCCCAGCCGATGATAAGATAATAAGACTATCACGTCCTTTAGCTTTAGAGCCTTATGATAAAATGTTGGTTTCTATTATGGCCAAAAAAGTAGCTATGGGAGTTGATTATTTAGTTATTGATATGCCGGTTGGGGCAACAGCTAAAGTTCAGACTAAAAAAATGGCTAATTTATTATCTGCCAAGTTTGTTTATTTAGGCAGAAAATTTGGTATGAAAGTTAAAGTTATAAAAACACTGGCTCGTGAGCCTATAGGGCGTGGTATTGGACCAGCGCTGGAAGCCAGAGACGTGCTTCGTGTTTTACAGCAGAAAAAATTAAAACCTGATGATTTACAAACTAAAGCAATCTATTTAGCCGGCGAACTATTAGAACTAAAGGGTTATTGTCGTCGTGGGGAAGGCGAAAGGGTAGCCAGAAGACAAATAGAATCAGGGGCTGCTTGGCGGAAAATGCAGGAAATAATAGCAGCTCAAGGCGGTGAGCCCAATATTGATTCAGAAGCCGTAGCCGGTGGTACGTATCGTTATGAAATTCATGCACTTCGGGACGGTCAAATAACTTTAATTAATAATCAAGCTATTAATGAAATATGCATGAATTTAGGAGCACCACAGGAAAAGTTAGCCGGGCTGCATTTACATGTTCGTTGGGGACAGAAAGTTAAAAAAGGTGATAAATTATTTACTTTATATGCACCATCACAAGCTAGATTAGATTTAGGTATTACGGCGTATGAAAGAACTGAAGTCATTAGTATAATTTGATATAATTATACTATAATCAATTTTACTCTTAATGAATAATTATATGGGACAAAAAATACCCGAGCAGTTGACTGAATTTATTAAAAAGGCACAGAGTGCTGGTAAAAGCCAATCCGAGATCAAGTCTATGTTATTAAATTCTGGATGGGATGATAATATTGTGTCATTAGTTTTAGATCAGGGGACAGAGTTACTTCCACCGCCACCACCGGCACCTAAATCATCCGGTCGGGAAATATTTTTTTATCTTTTGCAGTTTTTTACCTTAGGTACAGCAGCTATTGCTGTGGGCAGTGTGATTTTTGCTCTTATTAATAAATATTTCAGCGATGAAGTAGTGGGATGGTATTATCCCAGTGCCAATACTGTAACCGGAGCATTATCATCATTAATTGTAGCGTTACCTGTTTTTTTGGTTGTGAGCTGGAAATTAATTCGTGACACTAGCGCCGGTTTGGCATCAGTGCGTTCTGGTATTAGGCGAATATTAACTTATCTGGCGCTTTTTTTCGCTTCAGCTACAGTTATTGGAGATGTAATAGCTTTAGTTTATAGATTTTTGTCAGGCGAAGTAGATACTAAATTTTTACTTAAAGTGATTACTATTTTACTAATTGGTGGATGGGTTATAATCTATTTTTATATTACAGTTAAGCGGGACGAAAAGGGTGAGGCTTATCCTGCAAATTGGCATCGCTATAATTTAATCGCTGTTTTAGTTGTTTTTATAGCGACAGTTAGTGGTGGTTTTGTTTTATCAGGCACCCCTCAGTTTAGGCAAAGATTATTACGAGATCAACAACGGATAATGGAATTGCAAAATATTCAATGGCAGATTCAATCTTATTATGAACGTATTGGTCGTCTGCCAGTCAGCTTAGAAGAAATTAGTACTGGTTATGTACCCAAAATGCCGCAAGATCCTTTAACTGGCCAGCTTTATGAATATATACCAAGTGATAGCTTGGAATATAAACTTTGTGCTGTTTTTGAAACTGATGATAAACAAACTTCAGAGACAACAAAACCCACTTATTATGAACCTTTTTCAGAGTTTAATTGGTCTCATCCGGCTGGCCCTTATTGTTTTGAACTTAAGGTAATATCTAAAATTAATCCTTAATTTAATAAAATATGAAAGTAAAAGTTGATAGAGATCTTTGTATTGGTGCAGCTTCCTGCATAGCGCTTTTGCCAGAAGTATTTGAACTTGATGAAGAAGGCAAAGCAGTTATTAAAAGATTACAAGGTGATAAAACCAGTGATTGGACAGATTATTCCAATTTATCAGCTGAAGCTCAAATGATTTTGGAAGCAGCTCGTTCTTGTCCAACTAATGCCATTATAATTGAGGATGATAATGGTAAGCAGATTTATCCTTAATAAGTTAAGCCTCTTGACATAATTTATCAGTTGGTGTATAGTCAACTGTTCAACTAAATTGCTATCAAGCAGGCTATGAAAAAACTATATTATAAGTCGAAAAAAGGTTTTTATTGGACCATAAAGCATTTATGGGATCATTTTATACCTCATGACGGCAACAATCATCACCCGCATGTGCTAAAACATCGGGTGTTGGCAGGATACAGTGTTTTGTTGGTTTTACTTAAAGTTCTGGCTATTGTTATGCCAGTGGTTTTACCTTCTTCTAGTTTATATTCAAGTGCTATTACTCCGGAAAATATTGTTAATCTAACTAATCAAACTCGTATTAATCTTGGGCTTTCCCCTTTAACAGTAAGTGATAAATTATCTCAAGCCGCGGCCGCTAAAGCTCAAGACATGGCGGCAAATAAATACTTTGCCCATGTTAGCCCTACTGGTCTTACACCTTGGAGTTGGATGATTAATGCTGGCTATAAGTATAAATATGCTGGTGAAAATTTGGCAGTTCATTTCACAACCGCCGAAGGTGTTCAGGAAGGTTGGTTGGCAAGCCCATCACACCGGGCTAATATTGTTAATCAGAATTATACTGAAATAGGTATTGGTGTGGCTTTGGGTGAATTTGAGGGTTACCCCACAACTTTTGTAGTTCAGATGTTTGGTACCCCAGTATCAACAGCTCAGCCGGTAGCAGTAGTAACAGTGCCGCCTTCACAACCAGAGCCAACTCCAGCGTCAGTCACATCAGTACCGCTGACACCTGAACCTGAGGTAGCTGCGCAATCTCAAGAATCTGAAAATGTTACTCAAAAATCAATTCTAGAAAAAGAATTTATCTTGCCGGTGATTAAACTTGAACCTGTGACTAAAACCAGTTTATTACCACAAATTGATGAAAGTAGTGTGGTTATTATTCAAGAACAGGGTTATTACGATGTTAAGTTAAGAATCAGTCAGGCAGAGTCAGCGGTATTATATTTAGGTTCTGAATGGAGTCAGTTAGTTAGAGAATCAGTTGAGAGTGATATTTGGCGAGGTCAAATAAATTATAATCAGAATGTTTTCGGTCAAAATGGTGAACAGTTGGCTGTTATAGCCACTTCACCAGAAGGTAAAACTGAACGTTTTGCCTTAGCTTGGGTAGCACCTAATACTAAATTACAGAATTTTTATACCTTTAACGAGGGGAGTAATCGTTATGCCAAGTTATTTGGTTTTTTGACCATTGGTAATTTAGACGATTCAGTTAGACAGTTTTATTTCCTGTTTATGATTTTCTTAGCTGCAGTTTTGTTAATTAATATAATTGTTAAAATTCGGATACAAAAAATTTCAGTTATTGGACATACAGTTTTTGTGCTAGCTTTAGCTTTGCTATTATCAATCATTTAATTTATTTAAATCAACTCAATAATTATTAGGGTGATTTTATAGATATTTTTAACTCTTAATTTAAGTGATTAAGAGGTTTTTTATTTTTTCTTTATATTATTTGTCGATTACAGTATTCAAGCTATATTCTTGACAAGTTTTTAGATGTGTGATAAGTTCAAATATTAATAAAATAGCCTTATTAGTATAGAGTATAAGGCTTATTTAAATTTAATTGGTATCTTGTCATACCATTAAATAAAGGATATTTTTATGCAAAAAAATTATTGGCTAAAAGCTAAAAGTATTATTAAATTAAATAATTGGCATTGGTACAGAATTCCAGTTATTTTTACTTTATTAGCTTTGTTTTTACAACCTCTTCATTTGGCTCCGGTGGCTGTAGTGCCAGCTGAAGCGGGAGGTGTGTGCAATATACTTATTACCAAAACAGTAGATAAGGTTACTGCTGTACCGGGTGATATTTTAACATACCGTATTACTATTAAAAATATAGGCGGTGCTAATTGTACTGGTGGTGGAGTTAAAGTTGAAGATCCGGTTGATAGTCGTTTGGCCTATATTTCACAAATTCGTAATGGTGATATTGATCCTGGTTATGGCGGACCGGCTTTTGATGGGGCGGTTTTACGTTGGAATGCCCATACACTTTCTCCAAATGAAATTGTTTGGGTAGAGTGGACTGCTAGCATAAAAGAGCCGTTACAATGTTCAACTTATGATATACCAAATAAAGCCCGGGTTAGTTCTAATGAATATAGTTGGCAATGGCAATACAGTAATGAAGTTAAAACTACAGTTACTAAAGATTGTTCCGCTACTTTAATTGTAAAAAAACAAGTGACTGATTTGAATCCCGCCGAACCAAATAAAACAGCTGAAGATTTTACTTTGACAGTTACAGGCGATAATGTTAGTCCTAGTCAATTCGTTGGCAGTGAAGCAGGTACGATTGTTACTTTAAACGCTGGTCAATATAGTGTAAACGAACTTGATAGTTTAGGTTATAATAAAACATTTGAAGGGGATTGTTCTGGTACTATTGCGGTGGGTGAAACTAAAATTTGTACAGTCGTAAACATTGACCCGCCTCCGCCCCCACCGGAAAAAGCTACATTAATCGTAATTAAGCAAGTTATTAATGATAGTTTAGGTAGTCCTAATAAGGTTGCTAGCGATTTTATTATAAACGTTACAGCTGTTAATCCAGATAAGACATCTTTTGCCGGTAGTGAGGCTGGTACAACCGTTATTGTAGAACCGGGTAATTTTAGTATTGATGAAACACCAGATTCAGCTTATGTCAAAACATTTGAAGGTGATTGCTCGGGTGTAATTGCTGCTAACGAAACCAAAACATGCACTATTATAAATAATGACATTGCCACCAAAGCTTTATTAACTGTTATAAAAAAGGTGATTAATGATAACGGTGGAAACTTGTTAGCCCCTGATTTTACAATAAATGTTACTGCCGGCAATGGCAGTTTTACTGATTCATTTGTTGGAGCGGATGATCCCGGAGTTGCTTTAGAAATTCCGTTGGGAGAGTATGTAGTTAATGAAATTGACCATCTCCAATATGATAAAAATCTAAGTTCTGATTGCCTTGGTTTGATAGGCCCTGATCAAATAAAAACTTGTACTATTATTAATAACGATAAAGCTCGAGGAGCTAATTTAGTTGTTATTAAGCAAGTTATTAATGATAGCGGTACTGGTACTAAAAACGCCTCTGATTTTACAATAACAGTAGCTGCTTCTAATGCATCACAAACTTCTTTTCCTGGAGCGGAATTACCCGGTGTGGTTATAGCTATTGATCCGGGAGCTTATTTAATTGATGAAATTCAATTACCGGGTTATATTATGATAAAAGAAGAAAACTGTAGTGGTACCATTGCTTTTGGAGAGACTAAAACTTGTGTCATCATTAATAATGATATTCCGCCACCTCCACCGGATAAGGGTGTAATAATTGTTAAAAAACAAACTGATCCGGAAGAGGATCCGCAAATATTTAATTTTCAGGCTAATTGGGAAAATTTTTCTTTAAGCCATAATCAGGCTCATAATAGCGGACAATTAGATCCTGGCATTTATAGTATTGTTGAAACTATACCAGTTGGCTGGCAGCAGGTTAGTGCTGTTTGTGATGATAATAGTCCTATAAATGCTATTGAATTATCAGCTGGGGAAATAATAACTTGTACGTTCGTAAATAGAAAATTGCCAATAACTCCAGCTACTTTAATAGTTATAAAACAGGTCATTAATGACAGCGGCACAGGCACTAAACAGGCTTCAGATTTTACTATAACTGTAACGGCTCAAAACCCATCACAAACTTCATTTGCTGGAGCGGAGGATCCGGGCGTAACAATTACAGTTAACCCCGGTGAATATAATGTTGATGAAATTGATAGTTTTAATTACATAAAAACGCGTTCAGCAGAGTGTAGTGGTACAATTTCTGCTGGCGAAACCAAGACCTGTGTTATAACTAATAATGATCCTAGCGGCGGAGGCGGCGGTGGTTGTACTGGTTCGTCTTGTAATCCTAATCCAAGTATAGTAAACGCTGCTATAACTTGTGGTCCTAATGCTACTTTAACCTTTAATTATGGCACGGATATTACAGCTATTAGCTTGGCTGATAATATTAATTTTTCTGGCGCTACTACTATTAGTCCGGTAGCCAGTCTGCCGTGGACTATTCCCGCTGGTGATGGGCAAATAGTGTTTGTTAAGTTTCATCGTCAAACTGGCAGTGTGGAAATAAAGCAAGTTACTACCAGTAATTGTAGTGTACCCACACCTCAAGTTTTAAGCTGCACAAATTTAGTTATGGCTGAGTCTGATTTGGTTACAAAACCTAATATGTCTTTAGTTAATGCCAATAAGGGTCGTATTTTAATTCAATCAGAAGCTTGGGGTGAACTTTGGTATGTCAGACCGGTTGATGGTTTAAAGTATTATTTACCAGGCGCGCCTTTTACTATCACTGCATTAACAGCTTTAGCTGATGGTATTAGCAATGCTGACATAGCCAAAATACCTGTAAATTTTTCAACATCAATTACCGGTATAGATTCAGATAGTGATGGTTTGGAAGATATATTGGAGCAAGCTTTAGGCACTAATCCAAATCTATCGGATTCTGATAACGATGGTTATGATGATTTAACAGAATTATTGAATGGTTATAATCCGTTAGGCGTTGGCAATCAGCCTATTGACCATGAATTTGCTAACCAACAAAAAGGAAGAATTTTCTTACAAAGTGAAAGCGCAGGTCAGTTGTGGTATGTAAATCCAGCAGATGGTAAGCGCTATTTTCTGCCAGCAGAACCATTATTAGCCTTTAATGTTTTGGCTGGTTTGGCTAAAGGAATTTCTAATATTGATATTAGGCAAATTCCCGTTGGTCAGGTCATAAACGGGGTTGATATTAGTGAATTTGCTGATTGCTTTAATCCTTCGCCTTATGTTTTAGGTGTGGCTGATGAGCTGCCTCGTACTGGTTTTCCCTTTGATTTAGCTCAACTGGTGACCATACCTGCTTTAGCTGTGTATCCGTGGTTAAAACGTCGTTATAATGAGTCTAAAGCTAAATATTTTAGTCAATTGCAGAATTGATTATAGAGCAAATTTAGATTGCTCTAATAAATATAATAAAAAAGTTGCTGTTTTTAAGGTAATTGTGGTTTAATTAGTTTGATATGCTACTAAGACCATGGCAAAAAACATTTTTGTTTGGCATTGGCTTAGCGGCAGCTGGATTAATTGCTACTAATCCTAAATTTGTTTTGCCTTATAAATATAAGTTTATTGTTAGCCAGCCGACGGTAGAACAGCCAAAACAGCCAGAAGAAATAACTATTCTGCCGGATGGATTTACTTCAGAAGAACCAGAACAACCAGAAGATTTGGTAGCTGATAATATTTTATCTAAATCTAGTAATTCAGCTATAGAATCCCGAGTTTGGATTGCTGGTAGTTTAAGTATTCCAAGTTTAGATATAGTAGCTCCTTTGGTTTATGTGAGTGAGAAAAATGAAAAATCCTTTCAACTTGGACTTCAACAAGGTGTGGTTCAATATCCCGGCACAGCTCTACCCGGGCAGTTAGGTAATATGTATGTTTTTGGTCATTCCTCAGATTATTCTTGGGCTAAGGGCAGTTATAGAACAGTATTTGCTAAATTACCTGATATTAAAATTGGCAGTGAGATTAAAATAACTGATGGCGCTGGTAGGTTATACACTTATCAAGTTAATAAGACAGTAGTAGTTTTACCGACTGATACGCAATATCTTTCTCAGTATAATTATCAAAAAAAGTTATTAACTATTCAGACTTCTTATCCTGTGGGTACAGCCCTAAAGCGTTTTTTGGTTATAGCTGAACTAGTAGAGCAAAAAGATTAATACTTGTTAGTATTTATAAGGAATAACTTAAAAAGATATTTTCAGTAGGATATTTCATACTTAACCAAGTCTTCATTTTTTAAGTAAAGCATTATAAACTGGTAGATTAGGAGCTTAAAGCTAACGAAGAAAAGGCTTTATAGATAAATATTTTGAGTATATTGGTTTATATAATATTTGAAATATATTATAGTTAAGTATTATATTAGTTATTAATCTTATGTTTCCATTGTTTAAGTCTGAAACGAAATACTTTAATTTATGAAATTATTATTTGATATTTGGATTTTAAAATTTATTTTGTAAATAGTTTTTCTTTGTGGCTAAAT
>CALFUV010000016.1 GCA_937929825.1 uncultured Patescibacteria group bacterium | reverse complement strand
GTTGAAGCTAAAGCTGTCGAAGTATGCAATTCAGCTGGCTTCCCCGATTGGGATACTTTAGAAGTTAGTTTGTGCGGCCGCACTTTCATGGTTAACGGATACGGGGTATGCTAATGTTTCAAGCATTTGCGCACTCGCCTAACACATTAAAAATAAAAAATCAAGCTAAAAAAATAATGCGTATTATTATAATACAATTTTTCAGCCCCACAAAAAAAATAAAAAATCGTTGTAAAAATTACTTGACAAGCCATTAAATATGTTGTAGCATCAAAGTATAAACAACAAGGAGGTGCAAGATGGAAAAAATAAAAGTAAAAATCGTAGAGCAAAGAATATGGTCTTACCTAGTACAAGACCAAGACGGGCGCCAAGCCTGGATCCAAAGAAGGTGGCTCGACAAAGACAACATGGTCGATGCCAAAATTTTTGAAGAGAATGTCGAGTGGCTAAAAAACCGCAAGGCAGAGATCGAACAGAAAAAGGTTGAGGCTAAGCTTAAAAGACAAGAATTAATTGAGCTTGGTGAAATCGTTCGCGAAACAGAAAAGGCAGTGGCAGTTACAGCCGACTGGGAAGACTTGGACACTAAAAAAACTGGCAAAAGGCTTGCATGGTTTCCCAAAAGCCAAGTTAAAGATGGTAAAGCACCCTACTGGCTGATTGAGGCTAAAGCTATAGAGGTGTGGCAGTCTGTGTCAGACCTTGAATATCCTGACCTTAAAGTTAGTCTATGCGGTCGTAATTTTCAAGTTAACGCATACGGTGTAAGTGAACCAAAAATCTGGAGGAATGAATATGATGCCTAAAGCAGTAGCCAAACTTTATATAAATTATGACAGGAATTGTTATACCGGCGAGGTTATTGGAGCGGACGGCAAAAGAAAGTGGTTAGTTAGCAATTTGCCTGCGGTTGTAGACTTTTTATCAGATCACGGTATAGACCCAGAGCAAATATTGGATTCTGTAGAAGAGATGTTGTCTAAGGGACGAAATATAGCCTACTTTTCTCAAGAAGGCTCATTAATTATGACATTAAGAGTCCCCTTCCCAGTGTTTTCTTCTTAAAATAAAAACCGCCAGGGGATTTATCCACACTGGCGGCAAACAACTAGGAGTGCATTTTTAGGCTATCCCATTTTAATACAAAAATCAAGTAAAAAATAAAAATTGTATATTTTGCACCCCAATCCATAAAATTTAACAATCTTAATAATATAACATAATCTATCTGGAGTACCCCAATGAGCAGGCTGCAAAATATAAAATCAGCAGGTATTGATAATAAGGTCCCCGTTGAGTGCATAAACAACTTCCATGAAGTCCAATCGATTAAAAGCAAGATGGAAGATGTTGATGAATTTAAGCTGGATATGACTCAGCGAGTCGCCAAGCTAGAAGAGGGGTATAGCCATATAATGAAATCTATCGATGATATTAAAAGAGATTCTTCCCTTAATGTAAAGCTAACCGCAGGATTAATATTAGCTATAATAAGTGCAGCTATTTCTTTTTTGTTTAAGTCTGGGGGATAATGATGCTTCTTGCTATAAAAATGCTAGACTCGGCTGCAACAAGCTTAAACAATTTAGCCTATGTAAATCAGGTTTACGTCTACCCCGAAAGCCAAGTCGAATTGCTATTTCAATTTGTTAATGCCGCAAATGGGCAAAGATATATTCCCGCTTTGGGGGCCACAGTACAAGTCACTATAAGATCGGTTAATGACGCCTATACGGTAGTCAAACCTGCCATTACCCCCTTCACAGAGGACAGGTCTATATGGAGGGCTGTTTTAACCCCAGCCGACACCCTTAATCTTGCAGGGGTTAATCTTGAAGTTGAGCTTACCGAAGGTGCATCAATTAGACGCATTTTTCAAAAAAGCGTTTTGGTGGTCTTACCCAAAAGCCCATATAAGTGTTAATAGGGGGCTAAAATGTCTAATTTTAATACAAACAAGCCTACGCCCCACGGACTGTACCCGGTCAATAGCGAGGTTAGAGGTTTAGGGGCTGGTTTTACCCGTGTTGAGCCTTGGATAAGTCCCGAAAAATTGCGCAGTCAGTATCTTTTCGGAGTGCCACTAACCACTAGTATTGTAGTACAGGGTGAATCCGTAACACAGGAATTAAGCGACGATGATTTAAAGGATTTTATAACTAGGGCAGCAGCCGAAGTTGAAATGATTTTGGGCATTCAAGTAACCCCAACAGTTTTAACCGTTAAAAAACCCTTTGACCGCACCAAATCTTTGCAGGGGTGGGGGCAAATTGACCTGGGCGTCAAGCCTGTAACTAGCATTTTAGAGCTGTCCGTCAGATCCCCGACAAGCTACATGACTTATAATGGCAACCCGATACACTCCACCCCTTCAGAAGTGGAAGGAACCATCTTATACAACGTCCCCCTTAACTATATTGATATGAGCTTGGCCTTTAAGGGCATAATACATATCACTCCCTTAATGTCAAGCCTATCGGATTCATCTAGTCCAGTCTTGTTTTTGGGGCCAATAGCTCCGTTTATACATGTCATGAATTCTCTTTATAATAACCAGCAAGTTCCCGGTTTTTGGTTTATCAAGTACATGACGGGCTTTCAAGAAAATTCTATACCCGCCCCAGTCAATGACTTAATAGCCACTATTGCCGCCCTTAATGTTATTAGTACTATTGGCCCACGAAATTTAATTTCGGGGACCAGTATCGGACTGGATGGGGCCAGCCAGTCGGTGTCCATTAACCCCAACGTTTTAACCGAAAGAGTTCAATTTTTGCAAGATAAAAAAGATAAGCTTGTGGACCTTTTAAGGGCAGCCTTCACCAATAAAGTCTACATGCGGCATATTTAAAAGGGCTTTCAAGCAGCCTGTCTGCATCTTTAATGCCGCGTAGCCGCTAAACTTAATTATTTAATCGGGTGCCCGATGAATCGAACAGCTAATAAATGGCTTTTTGTATCACGTTCTTTTACTGCCAATGGAACAGCTTCAGGGTTAGTCCAAGTATCTGATACTATTGGCTTTTTTGTGGGACAAGTGGTGCGAATAGCAAGCACCACGGCCCAGCCTATTATAGGCAAGGTCAATAGGGTTATCAACAAGACTAGCCTAGTTGTAGTAAGTCAAAGCGACGACCAGCCTTTAAATTTGTCGGCATACACGGTGGCCGACAACGCAACTATTACGGCTTACGAGCAAAGCATCCCAAGAATCAAGATTGACGAAATCTTGCCTAATGTTTACGAGCATGAGCCAGCTACGGCCATTAGAACTTTGCCTGTGGATTATAGTGGCGAGCCATACACCCCGAACAATCCACTACCTACGGCGGACTGGACCAACCATCAAATGGCCCCTGCAGAGTACGATGCGGTTCAAATTGTGCGTGATACAGACGGCAGACCACTTCAGTACAGATTTTATTTAAATTCTGTACTTATGAGAACTATTAATGTAACTTATAATATAGACCGATTGCCAATATATTATCAAAGGATATAATATTAATTGACATAAAAAATTTAATACTATATAATGTGAGGAATAC
>CALFUV010000015.1 GCA_937929825.1 uncultured Patescibacteria group bacterium | reverse complement strand
AGCAATGAGACTAATTTAGGCACAAATATTGCTTTGATTGAAACTATCGCTCGTATTATTAATATCTTGCTTGGTTTCTTGGGTGTAATCGCAGTAGTCTTGGTGCTTCTTGGAGGCTTTAAGTGGATGACCGCCGCCGGTAATGAAGATAAAATTGGTGAAGCCAAGAAACTCATGGGTGCTGGTGTGGTTGGTTTGGTAATTATTTTGGCCGCTTACGCTATTGCCGCCTTTGTTATCAATCAATTGGTTGCGGCTACTGATTACCGAAGATAAGACACCTATGAATTTTTTAAACCGTAAAACACGGTTCGTTCTGAATATTGCAATTTTACTAACGGTCAGTGTGACGCTCTTCTGGATGCCCGCACTGACCGTTAGTGCACAAACTAATACACCCTCAGCAAGCATACCTAATGACTACGGATTAACCACCACCGCTAAAGGAGCTAAGCTACCAGTGGGAGAAGTGAGTCCAGTCGAAATAGCTTCAATGGTTGTTAACTCTTTACTTAGTGTGCTGGGTGTTCTTTTAATAATTTTAATAATTTATGCCGGTTTTCTTTGGATGACTGCCGCAGGCGATGAACAAAAAATCAGTAAAGCTAAAAAAATTTTAGGTAACGCCGTAGTTGGGCTAATTATTATTTTGGCGTCCTACGCTATTGCTTCATTCACTATTGATTCATTGGAAAAAGGAACTGGCGGCGCTAGTGACACCAGTAGCGGAGGCTCTTCTTATTGTTCTATTAATTATCTCGGGCGTCTTGTATAGTAAACTGTAATCCTCCCAACACAAACTATGGTTCAGCTGGATGCGAGTCATCGCCCAGCACTGTCTGTTGTGCTCCGTCGCCATAATTTGTATTATTGTTACTTTTTAAAAACCATTACTCTTGAGTAATGGTTTTTTATTGCCATCGCAATCTAAAAATAGTCTTAAAGAATTCAAATATATCCTTACCCTTAAGTTTTGATTTTCCTTGGGAACGATCATTAAACACTACCGGTACTTCTGCTATGCGAGCACCAGATTTTTCTAGTAAAAAAATTATTTCTTCCTGCCAAGCATAACCATTGCTGGTAATAGCACGCCAAGGAATTTTCTCCAATGCTTCTACTTCATACAACCTAAAGCCGGCTGTAACATCACGGGTTTTTAAACCTAAAATAAGTCGCGAAAAAGTGTTTGCTCCCCAGCTGGTAAAATGACGCCACACCCCCCAACCTATAATTTTGCCGCCCTCCACACGACGCGAGCCTATTACTACCTGTGCCCCCTGCTTAATTTTCTCCCATAATTTGGGTAAATCTTCGGGAATATGAGATAAATCAGCATCCATTTCTCCTACCACTTGCGCACCACGATTTATACAGTAAGCAAAACCCTGCCGATAAGCGCTACCCAATCCTTGTTTACCCGGCCGATGTAATACAAGCATTCGTCCTTTATATTTTTGAGCTAATTCATCAGCTAGTTGTCCTGTACCATCAGGTGAATTATCATCTACCACCAACAAAAATACCTTTATGGGTTGCGCCAAAACCCGCTCAACCAGTTCTGCTAAATTATTTCTCTCATTATAAGTTGGAACTACCAACCAGAGATTGTCCATAAAAAATTAATTAACAGATAAAAGTTCTTTAAAAGTTATATTTTTCTTTATAAAACGCCAGGTATTTAAAAATTCCAATTCTATTTGCCCGGCGGGGGCGTATCCTAGCATAAATCCCTGGGTAGTGGGCCAAACCCTCCCTTGTTTTGCAACCCAGCGAGGAAACCAACTTTGACGAATAACCACAAATGACTTTGGAGTAATATTAATAATTATATTCTTATTATTTATTTGTGCTAACACTGATTCTGATATCATATTATTGTTTTTAAAACTAATCCAGGCTTCGTTGCTGGATTCAAGTAAATCCAATGAATGCTGAATATAATTAGCTTTATCGGCTGCTAAATCAAAATTTATCCAATCATTATAATACTTGTTGTCTCCTTGATAAAAATATTTTCTCATTGATTCTTTGTCAAGATTGATAAAATAAACACGGCTATCCGACAACGAATCTGGGGCGATTGAATTATTTATTATTAAATAAGCCTTAGCCCGTGGATATTTTAATAGTACATTTTCACTATGACTAACCACCAAAGGAAACAGATTAATCTCTGATTCATCAATCTCTGCAACATTAACTAAAGGAAGTTGATATCCGTCCGGTAATAATAAATTAATAATATCAGTAAAAAGCTGAACATCATTTGCCCCAACATCAAGTAAGGCCGGGGCGGTTAGAGCAACTGAGCTAACCTGTATAGGTGAAGATAATAATTTTGAATTATCGTCAAAAGAGGCTATTTTTTTAAAAAACCAAAACTTGCCCGGATCATTTATATATAAATAATCTGTGGCAGCTGCCCCCATCAGATTCTCTAGGGTTTGCCTGTGGAATAACCATCTTTCTTCCCATTCTAAATGAACTGTAAAATTAAAAAATTTTGGGTCACCTTGATTATAAGCTCCGGTGACTGATTGAAAATTATAAAAAGGAGCATAAGTAACTAAGGAATTAGCTCCGCCCAACCCTCCAATTCTAGGGGTTATTACTACTCTTTTACCTTCTAGCAAAGTAAATAAAAAATCAAAATTATTATTCCTTTCAAAATTAATAAATTCTGCTTTATGAAAATTACTTAATTCACCATTTATAAAAGAATCAAATGTGAATAACGCTAAAATAACAAACAAAACCCCAATTAAGACTGAATTTTTATATGGTCGTCTAAAACTAATTAACTGACTGCGGTTATTATAAAAAACCAATATAATAATTGCTAAGCTGAAAGAAACCATACCCAAATTGGCAAATCTTATACTGTGCAAAAAATCACCTAATAATGGGATAAATTTTTGACCACCCCAAGCTAAAAAAACACTCCAAAATAAACCTATAAACACCACGCTTTGCTTTTTAAAAAAAATATAGTTCCTGAAATACAACAACACGGCTATTAACAATATTATATGGACTATAAAGGAATTATGATTTGACCAAACAAAAGGATCAGCCAATGGTGATAAATAATCTTTTGTTAAAAACGCAGGCAACCACCACCAAATTGTGAGTATAGCCGCTGGGACTACCAAGCCAATCAGGTTTATTAATGGCTTATACCATGGTTTATTAATAATAGATTCAACAATAGTCCAGGTTAATAATATTATCCCTAAAAACAAAGTTGGGTAAGGATGAATTAATATAGTGGCAGTAAACCATAAAATAGCCCAGATATAATCTGATTTGTCTTTAGGCCAACAATAAAACCCCAAAACCAAAGAAGCTGTGCTCCAAGCCATTAAATTAGGTTCTGTGCCATATAAATGTAAGTTTAACAATGGCGGACTAAGACTAAAAACTACTCCTGTCCACCTAGCCCATAACTGAGGAATATTAGTCGCTCTCCTAACAAAAAAAGCAAAACTAAAAACAGAAAAAATAAAATTAAGCAAAACCAATAATTTATAACTAGTAAAAGAAGAAAAGACAACTGCCAATAAGCCACCGATTACATAAAAAAGCGGGGGGTAATACTGAAAGGGGGCATAACCTAAGTAGGTACTGTTTGACCAAGACGGCCACCCTGTTTTATTTACTATACTTTGGCGAATTAATTCAATTTTGGAAATATGAGCTCTTATATCATACGTGCCCTCAAAATTAAAAAATGTCGGTTTAAGAATAAATAATTGACCTTTGTATAAAAAGGCTAAACACAATAATAATACAAAAAAAGGCAATAAATTATTAATTATTTTTTTATTTATTACCATAAATACTTTGGTTTACTTTTTAAATTAAATATGTTCGAATTTGCTTTGTACTATTATCTTAAAATATACAAAACCAAAGAAGATATTAATCTTACAGCTGTAAATTCAAAAATCAAAGTCGCTGAAGTTAAACAACTTACGCCCAATACTATTCTCCTAAGATTATTATCTGATGACACTGCTGCTTTTTTATTAAAGTTAAATTATTTTAATTCGAATACTATAGCTTCGGCGTCTTCATAAACTTTAACGAATCTAGAGTCACGATTAAGCCACATTAACATGGCGGGAGTTCTTTTTTCCATAATTAAATAAGAAGCCCCAAACATTTCTCGCGCAATATGGTAAATTTGTCTGGCCTCACCCTTAACGACCCGTTCCCATTGGCGATATTTTTCCTTATCATACTCATACATAAAAGTTTGATCTAAGCCGGTTAAATAATAATTTTGCGAATTGTTATACCACATCATAGGAAACATTCCCCAATCACTTTGAAAAACAATTGAACCGGGCGGAGTGTTATTTTTTAACCAATAAGAAGTGCCGGACATAATATTGTAGCCATAACCTTGAGCCAATAAGGCTTTAGCCAAACGCAGCCCGTGTGACAAGCCCCAGGGAATTACTATTAAAGCATAAAGAGTTAAGACCCCAATAATATATCTCTTTTTAAGCCATAACGGCACCCAGCTGGAAAATTTTTCTTTTAAATATCGCCAAGTCACGTTGCCCAAGCCGGCGTCTCTCAACATCAAACCAGATGAAATAATAAGCCAAGGCACTAAGTATTCAGTTTGCCGACGCGCCCGAGTAGTGTAATAAAGAAAAATTAAGGCAAGTAACCAAGCAGTTCGGCTTGTGGTTGATTGACGACGTAAAGTAAATACAGCCATTAAAGTGGCTATCAACCAAACCATTAAAGGGTATGATAAATACTCCGGCAAATCAAAAGTTTTCATTGGATACCACTCCCCGCCAATACCAATAAATGTATGGTAGGGTATAAGCGCCATACTAAAAATTTGTTTTAAATAAGCTAAATTAACAGGAAAATAAGGGTTAATAATTATACCGGCCAATACGCCCAGCGCTACTATTAATAATAATTTTATATTTTCTTTAGCTACTATTTCCTGACACACTGCTCTTAAACCTTGTTCAATTTTACCAAGGGCGCTCATGGCCACAAAAATACCAGACATAAACACCACTAGAGGCCAGGCACTATAAAACCAAACGTAAAACCAAGTCCAAAAAAATAACCATCCCAACTTTCTTTGAGAAATTAAATAAAAAGCCACCACCGCCACACCAATAGCCAGAGAAGGTGCCTTAACCAAGGATAGTCTGAATAAAAAAGGTGATGAGGTTAATAATAATAAGGCTGCCCATCCCCAATATGGCACTCTCCACTGACGCATGGACCACAAGACGGCTGTGGCGGAAAGAGCTGCAAAAAAAACCGTGGCAACTTTTGCGCCAGCTAAATCATGTGTTATCAAACTTACAAATGGCAACAGTAAAACATGATACAACAAATGATGATCAATAAAAAATTTTTTATATAAAGAACTTTGTGTCCAAGGAAAATCTTTTACTAAGCCGCCATCACGCATCATGGTGGTTAAGCGTACATGATACCAAGAATCAGGATCAGCAATAGCCTGTATTGGTTGTAAATAAGCAAAAACCGCCAAACATAAAACAAAAACAGCCAATAATTGAACCAGTGAAGAACGCCAAAAAGGATAAATTTTTCCTCTCATCATGAAAAATTAATTTGTGTCTAATTTATTTTTTAAATCATTTATTACCGGAATAGCTGCTGGATCAATGCGATATAATAAAGCTAAATAATAACTTACCCAATCGCCCAGATAAACTAAAGATAATTTATTCGACCAAATATCCGCCCCTTGAGCAGCTATAACCTCAACCTGAATACCCTGATATTTTAAATACTCTCGCCATAAAGCCTGGCGCTTAACTGTGGCGGGGTGATCAAAATTAGATTCTAAAATCAATATCACTACATCATCTTTAAATCTGGAGGGAAACCTAAACCCCTCTACAGTATTATGGTTAGCTTCTGGCAACTCATCAAACCAGCTGGCCGTCTTACTATGTTCATTTAATTGATTTTTCCACCGTCGTGCTACTGATTTGGTAATATTACTGCCAACCACCACCGGTATATGATCATAAAGACTGTAAGCTAACTGTTTAGCTTGATTTTGTGAAGTTGGCGAATTTGGTTGGTAGATTTGCTCTAATTCATCCAAAAGCTTAATGGCTGCTGATAAATCGGCTTCGTTTGGTTTTAAAACTTCAGCGCGTTGTAAAATATTTACCGCCGGAGCAAATAAATAACCTAAAGCGTCTCTAGGTGGTGCTTGATAATTAAACTTATACAACGGTACTTTGGCGTCAACAGCTTTTTTTGTCAACTCTCCTCCCGAAGATATTACTAGCAACGTACCGGCGTGTTTAAGCGCCTGATCAAAACATGACAAAGCTTCGGCTGTAGACCCGGAATAACTTATTATAACAACTGCCGTGTCCTGATTAACCCAAAAAGGTAAATCATAACCCCGAACCAGCAGCAAGGGTTTACGTTTAAGAGCTGGCGAAAGATCGCAAGCCAATTCAGCGCCAATAGCACTACCTCCCATACCGCAAAACACTACCTGTTTAGCCTGTGCTAGTTGTAGCGGCAGAACTATCTCACCAAAATCCGCCACCGCCCGAGACAATTGTTGGGGAAAATCAGATAAAATACCAGCCAGATTTTCTTTGTCTATCTGACTTACCGATTGTGGAGTATCAAGATAGGTGATTATATTATCTTTGTTCACTTTTTTATTATACCAGCAGGCAAAAAACTAAACCATGACTTTTTTTGAAATTTACCCTCTTGCCATATTTCCTTATAAAAATAAGCCAAACAGATTATAACCACTAAAGCTCCTAAATGGGTAGGGGTAAAATAACGATTCAAATACCAAATCACTCCTAGCCAACTTGCCCAACATATTAATACTACCCATGGTTTGCCTGCTCGTTTTTTTTGCCATTGCCAAAGCAACCAACCAGCCGGCAATCCAAATACTAATTGTAAAAACCAAAAAGGAAAATAAGCTTCTCTGTCTGCTAATAAACCTAGATTATAAATTATTTGACTTATGCCAATACCTGCTACAGGATATGAATGATCCGCCGTTCCTAACTGATAACCAAAGCCATCTCCCCAAAATCCTGAGAGATTATCAAGCCAAAAAGGCAAAATAATAATCAAAACGGTTATAACTGCCGTGCCTAACCATATAAAAAATTTATGCATAGCCTCTTCTTTTTTAATTTTTTCATTTTTTAACCAATACCAAACAAACTGGGCTAAAAAAGGTGTTGCAAACCAAGCTGTTTGTTTGGTAGCTAAGGCGAGTCCCAATATAACAGCACTAACCCAATATCGCCTGATAATGATAAACTCCAAAGATAGTATGACTAAAGCGGTAATTAAAAAATCGTTCAAGCCATAAAAAAAATAAAATAAAAACCAAAAATTTAAAAACAATAATGGAACCAATAATATAAGATTAACTTTTGAAGAATAGCGCCAAACCAACCAAATTATAAATAAACCAAAAACTAAACCCAACATAATTCTTTGATCATAAAAACCGGTCATGGCTATGCTGGCTACCTGTAGGGGTAACGAGGTAATTAATATTCCGGGCAAATAAGCAAAATGATAAAGCGCTGGATTGGTATCAATATAATCAAAATTAAAATCCTCCAAGGCTGTGCCAAAATAATCCACCCCATAAGGATTAAGGCCTTGTCGTAAATATGATAAAGCCACCTCTACCTGCACAATACCGTCATGAACTTCATTGCTGGGGGTTTCGCTTTCTTGTCGGCTTATTATATTAATTCCCAAAAAAACATAAACTCCTAACAAAAGCACCAAGATAAGCGTTGGGGTAATTTTTATCCAAATAAAATTTGGGAAAAACCAAACCAATATTTTAAAAAAAAACACCAGAAATATAACAAATAACGACAAAAAAGATAATAAGATCATTTGTTTGGTGTGTTTTTAATAACTTTAATAACACAAGTTATGATTCTAATTATAGTTAAATAATCATAAACAAACAAATAATATTTTGCTACAATTATTAAGCTAAATAGCAATAAATTAATTATGTCTGGTCATTCCAAATGGTCCACTATAAAACGCGCTAAGGGTATGGCTGATGCCAGGCGTAGTCAGCTTTTTACCAAACTAGCCAAAGCTATCTCAATAGCTGCTAGAGACGGTGATGACTCTGCCACAAACTCTAAGCTAAGGTTAGCGATTGATCGAGCTCGCTCTTTTAATATGCCCAAAGATAGTATTGAGCGCGCCATACAAAAAGGCGCCGGAACGGGCGAGGGCAATAAATTGGAAGAAGTTCGTTATGAGGCTTATGGTCCGGGTGGTGTAGCTTTATTAATTGATGTGTTGACAGATAATAAAAACCGCACCTCCGCTGAAATTAGACATTTGTTAGAACGACACGGCGGACGTATGGCTGATGCTGGCAGTGTAGCTTGGATGTTTGAACTTAAGGGTTTGGCTCAAATAACTAAGCCAAATGGTTGGGAGGAGCTGGAGCTTGAGTTAATTGAGGCTGGGGTTGAAGATATTCAAATTCAAGACAATGATATTATTATTACCTGCCCGCCGGAAGCTTTGGAGAATATTAAAGAACTGCTGGTAAGTAAAAATGTAACCCTTGGTTATTTGTCGTTGGAACCGGTATCTAAAAATAATATAACTATAGATAAGGAATCGACTGTTAAATTAAATGAGCTTAAAGAAGCGTTGGAAGCAAACGACGATGTTACCAATGTCTACGATAACCAAGAATAAAATTGTATTAGGTATTGATCCGGGACTAGGCCGAATAGGTTATGCTGTGGTATCGGGCAGTTTAAGTTCGCCTAAACTAATTGTTGTTGGTTGTTTAGAAACCAGCTCTCAACTTGTTCATGGTGAACGTTTGTTGGCTATAGCTCAGAGTGTAAGTACAATAATAAAAAAATATCATCCGTCAGTAGTAGCTATTGAACGTCTGTATTTTTCCAAAAATGTAAAAACTGCCTTAGCTGTGGCTGAGGCGCGTGGAGCATTGATGCTTGAATTAACTCGCCAAAAATGTAAAGTGATTGAATTAAGCCCTCAGGCAGTAAAGTTAGCCGCAACCGGTGTGGGGAATGCCGACAAAATAATGATACAAAAAATGCTAAAATTGATTTTTAAACTTAAAGAAGTGCCCAAACCAGATGACGCAGCTGATGCTTTGGCGGTAGCCTTATGCGGGTTAGCTAATTAAGCTTTTGTGTATTCTTCTTTTTTAATACGACAACTGTTGCTTTATTAGCATAAATTTATATTTTTATTTAAAATAAATAACCTGAACCATAACACTATACGGCTTTTATTAGTTTACTAAACTAATTTTATAAATTTACGCGTACCAACTTGTATCAACAAGCCTGGTTTAATTTGAATTTCTTCTTTCCAGTCATCAATTATTTCTCCATTAATTTTTACCCCCTTCTGCTTTATTAATCTTTGCCCCTCGCTTTTTGATTGGGCTAATTTTACATAAACCAATAATTCTGTGAGCGGCATTGTTTTTTTATTATTAGACAATTTTATTTGAGGTATTTCTCTTGGTAATTCCTTATTTTTATAAACTCGATTAAACTCAACCTCGGCCGCTTGAGCCGCCTTAACTCCATGATACATTTTTACAATTTCAAAAGCTAACTGTGCCTTATAACCTCTTGGGTTATCGCCCTTATTTAAATCTGTCTCAACTTCTTTAATTTCAGCAATCGGCCAATCTGTACACAACTCAAAATATGGAACTATAAGCTCATCTTTTATACTCATTATCTTGCCATACATATCGTTTGGGGGGTCTGTTAAATAAATTGTATTATTGTACGTTTTGCTCATTTTTCTACCATCAGTACCTTCTAAAAGTTTAGTGGTGAGCACAAACTTATCGCGTTTACCATAAATTTGCTGTAGGGTTCGGCCACACAACATATTAAAAAGCTGATCGTTGCCGCCAATTTCACCATCAACATCCAATACCACCGAATCATAGCCGACCAATAAAGGATACATGAGTTCATGAACTGAAATTGGTTTTTGGTACTTAATTCTTTGTTGGAACATATCACGCTCTAATAATTGCTGTACTGAAAAACTACTGGCTAAATTAATTATATCTTTTGGTTTAAGTCTGCCTAACCATTCATTATTAAACCTAATCTTAACTTTATCTAAATCAAGCACTAACTTTGCCTGTTTTTTATAGGTGGCAAAATTTTTTTTAACTTCTAATTCAGTTAATGGTTCGCGGGCGTTCTCCCGGCCTGACGGATCACCAATCATGGCGGTAAAACTGCCTATAACTAATATTACTTCGTGCCCCAACTCCTGAAATTTTTTTAATTTCCGTAAAGGTACAGCGTGGCCCAAATGTAATTTATCTCCTGTTGGATCTATGCCAAAATAAATTCTCAATTTTTTACCGGAATTTAATTTAGCCCAAGCAAGCTCTCTTGGTATTACCCTTGTTACAGAACGGCTTAATAAATCGTTTATAATATCATCTGGTTGCATAGGCATAATAACAGCTTTATTGTACCATAAATAAACATGGTAAGAATAAAAAATACACTAGGCATAGATATAGGCGGCACAGGCATTAAAGCTGGGTTTTTACCTGGGCCGGGTCCGCAAGTATTGAATTTTAACAACTACCCCACACCACAAAAAAGTGATAAATTAATTATTTTGCTTAAAAAAATAATTAAAGATTTTAAACAACAATATCCAATAAAAAAAATAGGAGTGGGGTGCCCTGGTCCGTTAGATCTCAAAAAAGGTATTGTTGTTAAAACACCTCATTTACCTTTGTGGGGCTGGAATATACAAAAAACAATAAAGGCTATTAGTAAACTACCTGTCTATTTAGATAATGACGCCAATGTTTTTGTCTTAGCTGAATCTTATTGGGGGGCGGGGTGTAAATATAAGCATGTTATAGGATTAACTCTGGGCACTGGCCTTGGTGGTGGTATTATAATAAATAAAAAAATATATCATGGTCACGGTAATGCGGGTGAATTTGGTTATATGCTTATTAAACAAGGCGGCAGAAGAGGATTATTGGGTAATAAAGGCTCCGCTCAAGAATATGTGCGTATAGGCCAGTTGTTTAAATCTAATTTTATAAAAAAGAATTGTAATATAGATATTAAAAAATTATCTGAAACATATAATCAAAAAACTAATCTGGTTTGGAAAAAATATGGCCGTACCTTGGGCTATATCACCGCATCACTATCTCATATCCTAGATCCAGATATAATAATATTTGGCGGCCAAATAACCAAGGCTTGGCCAAGATTTAAAAAACATCTCTACACAACTTATTTAAAAAACTGTATTCTACCCAAACCTCCCGTACTTGCTTTATCAAAATTGGGTGATCAAGCCGGTGTTATTGGCGCCGCTTTATTAACCATTAACACAAAAAATGGTTGTGATTATTAAATTTAAACAATATGCCCATTCCGTCGCTTAAAAAAAGAAAATATTTTTCCAACAGACGCTGGCAATCAAGGCATATTCGTTATGTTGGCTGGAAAAAAACATTATTGGTTCGTTTTTTAATAACTGGACTACTATCTTTTTTGGTTTTAATAACTGGTATATTAGCTTGGGTTAGTCGGGATTTACCTACTGCTGAAGGTATAGCGCGTCGAACAATTCCTTTAAGCACTAAAATATATGATCGCACCGGCCAACACTTGTTATATAATATCCACGGCGAAGAAAAAAGAACCGCAGTGGAACTAAAAGATATACCTGATTATTTAAAATATGCCACTATTACTGCTGAAGATCGCAATTTCTACAAGCATAAGGGTTTTCGTTTAACCTCTATGGTTAGGGCTATTTTAGTTAATTTACTTCGCGGCGGTAAGGTACAAGGAGGATCAACTATTACCCAACAATTCATTAAAAATGCTATTTTTACCAACGAAAAACTCTATACCAGAAAAATAAAAGAGTTAATTTTAGCTTATCAAATAGAAAAAAAATTCTCTAAAGATGAAATACTTAAGCTTTATTTTAATGAAATTCCTTACGGCTCCAACGCTTATGGCGCTGAAGCGGCTGCTCAAACTTTTTTTGGCAAATCTGTTGGTGAATTAACTTTAGCCGAAAGCGCTATCTTAGCATCTCTGCCTAAGGGGACAACCTACTATTCGCCTTATGGATCAAGGGTAGATGAATTAATAGCCCGACAGCATTACATTCTTGACGCTATGGTTGATGAGGGATACATCAGTCGCGAAGAGGCTGAAACTGCAAAAAAACAAGAACTCAAATTCCGCGAACGGCGTGATTCTATAACCGCCCCACATTTTGTTTTTTATATACGCGAACAATTAGCTGCTAAATATGGGGATTGGCTGGTGGAACAAGGTGGTTTAAAAATAATTACCAGCCTTGATATTAACAAACAGAAAATTGCTGAAGAGGCAATATCTAGGCAGTCAGAAAAAAATCAAGCTTTTGGTGCTTCTAATGCCAGTTTGGTGGCAATTGACGTAGCGAACAACGAGGTTTTGGCTATGGTGGGTAGTAAAAATTATTTTGATGATAGTATTGCTGGTCAGGTTAATGTGGCTGTTAGACCAAGACAACCCGGCTCTTCTTTTAAACCTTTCGTTTACGCAGCGGCATTTGAATTGGGTTTCACGCCAGAAACAATTGTTTTTGATGTTAATACTTCTTTTAAAACAGATACTCGTGATTATGAACCAAAAAACTATAACCTAAAAGAGCACGGACCAATAAGTTTAAAAAGTGCTTTAGCTGGTTCGCTAAACATTCCGGCGGTTAAATTACTTTATCTTACCGGTATTGACAGGGTTCTTGATTTGGCTAAAAAAATTGGCTACTCCACTCTAAACGATCGTAGCCGCTTTGGTTTATCTTTGGTTCTTGGTGGTGCTGAAGTTAAACTTTTAGAACACACTTCTGCTTATGCCGCTCTGGCGCGCGAAGGGGTAACAAAACCAATTGTTAGTATATTAAAAGTTGAAGATGCGCGGGGTAATATTTTAGAAGAAATTAAAGAAAATCGCGGCGAAAAAATTCTTACAACTCAGGCGGCTAGAGAAGTTACTAATATTTTAGCTGATAACGAGGCTCGAAGTTATATTTTTGGAACACAAAATTATCTTACTCTACCTGATAGACCGGCGGCTGTTAAAACAGGAACTACTAATGATTATCGTGACGCTTGGACTTTAGGTTACACACCTCAATTAGCAACTGGTGTTTGGGTTGGTAATAGTAATAACAAAGAAATGAAACGTGGAGCTGATGGTTCTGTATTGGCAGCACCAATATGGCAATATTTTATGAGTCGAGTTTTATCTGGCCAGCCTATTCAACAATTTGTTTCGCCGGAACCGCGTTTTGTAGAAAAACCCATGTTAAACGGAAAAATTGGCGGCGAGATAGTAATTATTGATCGGGCTACAGGTTTAAGAGCTACTGATTTAACTCCTGAAAGTTTTAGAGAAGAAAAACTTTTTACTCAGTATCACACTATTTTAAAATATGTTACACCGGGCGATCCGTTAGGGCCGTTGCCTCAAAATCCTGAATCTGATCCTCAATATGAAAGATGGGAATCAGCGGTAAGGCGTTGGGTAACGGAAAATAATCTTAGCGATTCTATACCACCAATTGATTATGATTATTTACACACCGAAGCAAATCGTCCACAAATATCTTTCGTTTCGCCATCTCCCAATCAAACTATTACCCAAAATCCTTTTTTGATACAAGTTAATGTCTCTGCGCCACGCGGTGTTTCCCGGGTAGTATATTTTATTGATAATCAAGAAATTGGAGTTGTTAAACAAGCTCCTTGGTCGCTTAATTTTACTTTCTCTTCTGAGTGGACTAATGGTTTTCATGTTTTAACAGCTATAGCTTATGATGATATTGATAATTCTAACAAAATAAGTATAAATTTTAATCTTTTAGTTAAAACAATTACTGATATAAGTGGTTTAAAATTTTATAATCTTAACAATTTTCAAACAATTGCTTATTCTAACTTACCATATAATGTCTTGTATGGTTTTACTGAGCAAGATCAGGTTAAACAAGTTGATTTTTATTTATCACCCTCTGGACAGCCGTCTGTTTGGTTGGGTGTAGCAACCGCTTTTGAAAAAGAAAATATAATAACAATTCCCTTGTTATCCCCGGGTAATTACACAATATCAACCATAATAACCAACAAACAAAACCTAGTTTTGTCTGGTCCTAAAATAAATTTTGTTGTAAAAAACCAATAATATTAAGAAATATTATTGTCTAATTGGCATTATCAAATAACGATAATCACCAACTTTTTTGGGCTCAAAAACACAAGGCTGATTATTACCGGCTATACTAATTTTTACCTCTTTGCTATTTATAGCCGCTAAACCATCTAATAAATATCGATAATTAAATATAATTTCAGTTGTTTCACCTTGTATTTGTGAAATAACGCTTGTCAGATTTTCACCCAACTGACTGTTAGTTGAAGAAACCTCAATCAAACCTTTGTTTGTTACAAATTTTAATTTAACATCATTAATCCCGCTACGTACAAAAAGACTAGCCGCCCTTACAGCTTGTTGTAATATATTTTTTTCCACCATAGCCTCGGTAATATAGTTTTTTGGTATGATTTGTAAATAATCCGGGTATTGCCCAGAAATAAGTCTTGATATTATTTCAGTCTCGCCAACCTGCCACAAAATTTGATTTTCATCTATAAACACCTCTACTTCTTCGGTTTGATAGGTTTGGCTTATTCTACCAACCTCTTGGGCTGTTTTAAGTGGTATTATTATTCCTTCAGTACTAAGTTGATTAATAGCTGGTCCTAAAACAGCTTCTGCTAAACGATAACTATCAGTGCCTACTATTGTAAGTTTATTATTTACATTTCCCAAAAAAACACCACTGATTTCTGGCCTAGCCTCATCTGGATTTACAGCAAAAATTATTGAACTTATTGCTTGAGACAATTTTTCTGTATTGATCGTAAAAATATTTTCTTTTTTTATTTGTGGTATCACCGGAAAATCTTCGGTGGAGGTTGTTTTAATACTTGTCCGACTTCTTCCACAACTAATTATTAAAAAACCTTCTTCTAAAGATATTTCAACTTTTTCGTCCGGTAAAAGAGAAACCGCTTCAATAAAAAGTTTAGCGTTTACAGTGGTTGATCCGTCTCCTTCAACCCTACCTCTAACAATTGTAGTGGCTGCCATTTCTAGGTTGGTTGTTGTTAATTGTATTCCCCCGGTAACACTTTTCATTAATATGTTGTTGAGTATGGGTAAGCTGGTATTTTTTGTGGCAATGTTTCCAATTAACCCCAAACTATTATTAATATTTTCTTTAGTACAAAAGAATTTCATAGTAGTAGATGTTGTGTAAATGTTGATAAGATAAAATGATTAATAAAAATAGTATTTTTGTTTTTTTATATATTAAATAAGTTGTGGATTAATAGATTATTAATTGTGGTTATTTATAAAGAAGAAAGTTGTTGTTTAAGATTGTGAATATCTTGTTGTATCTTTTCGTTAGAGATAAGAGACTCTTGAATTTTAGTGCAGGCATGCATAGCGGTTGTGTGGTCTCTACCACCTAATTCTTGTCCAATTGTTGGAAAGGAAGCTTTAAGCTCCTCCCTTAATAAATACATAGCTATTTGTCTGGGAACTACTAAGTTTTTCTTTCTACTAGAGCCCACTAAATCATTAATAGTAATATCAAAATATTGAGCCACAGAAGCAATAATTTTTTTACTAGTTAAATTGCCCCCATATTTATTATTAGAACGTAAATTAGCCATTAAATCTTCTACTAAAGACAGGGTGGGTGTTTGGTTGTTAAGTTGGTGGTAAGCGATTATTCTATTAAGAGCGCCCTCTAACTCACGAATATTGTTCTGAATTGTTGTTGCTAAATAATTCAAAATATCTTTATCAAGCTGATAGTTTTTTTCTTTACACTTAAGCTCCAAAATAGCAGTTCTTGTTTCAAGATCTGGGCTGGCTATATCCGCTATCATACCCCACTCAAATCTGGAAATAAGTCTATTTTCTAAAGAATGAATAGCTTTTGGTGGTCGATCAGAACTAATGACTATTTGTTTACTAGCCTGGTGGAGAGTATTAAAAGTGTGAAAGAATTCTTCCTGTGTACCTTCTTTACCTGATAAAAATTGAATATCATCAACCAACAAAACATCTACCGAGCGGTAGGTGGCTTTAAATTTTTCAATTTTACCACTACCAATAGCTTGTATAAATTCAGTAGTAAACTTTTCACAAGGCACATAAATTACTTTTTTTTGAGGAAAACGGGAAACGATCTCGTGGCCAATAGCCTGCATCAAATGTGTTTTACCTAAACCCACACCACCATAAAGAAACAAAGGATTATATACCTGACCCGGATTATCTGCTACCGCCAAAGCAGCCGCCCGCGCCAATTCATTGCTTTTACCAACAATAAAGGTTGAAAAAGTATAACGAGGATTTAAACCAAAACTAGTTGTAGAAGATGTTGTAGAAGAATCAGTATTGTTTGGTAATTTAGCAGATGCTATTTTAATATCTTGATCCTTGTTTGATAACTCAACCTGATAAGAAATTGTTTTAATTGAATTACCACTGATATTTTGTAGGGCTTTTAAGATAAAGTTATGATATTTATTTTCTAACCAGGCCTTGGTAAAAGCATTAGGAACAGAAACAACAACCTGACCGTTTTCAAAAGAGGCTATACTTGTATTTTTGAACCAGGTTGTAAAGTTTGCTTTGCTTATTAGTAATTCTAGTTCACCTAAAGCAGAGCGCCATAATTCTTGGTTAGTCATAGTTTAAAAAATATTGAGCTTACTGTTGGTCGTGTATTTTTTATAGCCGTAATTAATTTATTTGTAAATTGTCTAATTTTCTTAAACTTGTTTATAAGATGTTAATTATGTGTGGATACTTATTTTAAAAAATTAATTTTGACCAAACTTCATCAAATTGTTATAGTAACCAAGCTGTTTAATAAAATTCACCATTACTTTATAACAAATATCAGTAAACTTTAATTATATGCCCAAACGAACATATCAACCCAAAAAGTTAAAAAGGCGTAAAGTACACGGTTTTCGCAAAAGAAGATCAACCCCCGGCGGACGAAGGGTAATTAGTCGTCGTCGTCAGAAGGGTAGAAAGCGGTTAGTTTTGTAATATAATTATGCCTCCTGTTCTCCCCAGACTTTCGGGAGAGAAAAATTTTAAACTTATTTATCGTCGTGGACGCCGTGTATCAAAACATAGTTTATCTGTTATTTATTTACATACTCCCCCAACTAAAACAAAAATTGCTGTAGTGGTATCAAAAAGGGTTTCTCACAAAGCCCATCAAAGAAACCTTTACAAAAGGCGGCTTTGGGGATGTTTAAGAGAATTACGAAAGTTTTTGCCTTCCAATACATTAATTATTGTTTTAACTAAACCAACAATTAAAAACTTATCATATTCACAAATTAAACAAGATTTAGTTAATATCTTAAAAACAATCTAAATTACTATGAGGTTAAAAATGGCTAATGTTAGCCAAATTATTAGTAAAATAATTATTAAATTAATTAATATTTATCAACATACACTATCTCCAGATCATGGCTGGGGGAGGCTTTTGTTTTCACGTGCCGGCTGTCGTTTTTACCCGTCTTGCTCAGAATACATCAAACAATCAATTATTGAACGCGGGTTATTAATTGGATTAATTTTTGGTTTTAAAAGACTGGGACGTTGCCACCCTTTTTCTCTAGGTGGTTATGATCCTGTAAGGAAACAGTAAAATGGTTTGGTTGTGGCATACAATTTTTTATCAACCGTTGTTTAATTTATTGGTGTGGATATACAACCTAGTAGGTGGCGATATGGGCATTGCCATAATTGTTTTAACTGTTTTTATAAAATTATTGCTTTATCCCTTATCACAACAATCTCTTCGTTCACAAAGAGCCTTACAAAAACTACAACCTCAGGTTGAGGAGTTAAAAAAGAAATTTAAAGACCAAAAGGACAAGCTGGCGCAGGAATTAATGCAACTTTATCAACGTGAGAAAGTAAGCCCACTTTCATCTTGTTTACCAATTTTGGTGCAATTACCCTTTTTAATAGCCTTATTTCAGGTTTTTAGAAGCGGGCTAAACTCTACCAGCTTGGAAATGCTTTATCCTTTTGTAACCAACCCTGAACACCTTAACGATACTATTTTTGGTTTGTGGAATTTAGCTCAGAGAAGCATTCCTTTGGCTATAATAACAGGCTTAGCCCAATATTGGCAGACCAAAATGCTTATTACTACACAACCACCCGCAGCTGTGCCCGGTTCACAAGACGAAAATTTGACTTCCATGATGAATAAACAAATGAAATTTATGTTGCCGGTTATGACTGTGGTTTTTGGTTTTACTCTGCCCGGGGGATTAATGCTCTATTGGTTAGTTAACACTCTACTTACTATTGGCCAGCAATATTTAACCTTTAAGAAAGATGATAAGCCAGCCAGTTAGTGTAATAAATTTGCCGGTTAATACTGTTTCGGGTAAATATTTAGGTCGGGTGGTTGGGGTGGAAGTGGAGACTGGCGGTAAAGAAGTAAAATATTATCAAGTTAGTTCTGCTTTACCGTTAGTAAAATTATGGGGAGAGAAATTATTAATCTCTCCAGAACAAGTGGTTAATATTTCAGAAAAAGAAATGATAGTTAATGATTTATTTAACCAAAAATTATCTGAAACAGAAAAACAACCCAATTTAATACCCGAACTAACGGTTTAATTTTTGGCTAAATTAAGCGTTTTTTACCTACTATAATTCTTAATTTCTGTGGCGCTATAGATACAGTAGCCGGTGTTTTAATGATACGATAATTATCAACCAACAAAGATAATTCTTCTTCAGGGGAAGTTAGTTTTAGTTCTTTGAAGGGCAGAGAACTAGTGGCATTAGAATTATTTTTAAACCAACCCAACCCGCTCTGTTGGGTTGGTGTAAGCAGAGCAGTCATTTTATTATTTAATTTTTTGACCCCCACCCCCTGATAATTATCCAAATTACATATTTTAAGAGTATGTGGAGATTCAACCACCACTTCATAGCTTTTTTCACATTCCATAATCGGTAATCCTTGAGTGATAATTGATTGTAACCAATAATGATTATTAATTTTACCAACTGGCAATTCTTCAATAAGTCTGCCAGACAACACATGACAGGCTAAAATTCCTGTTGGTATACCCAAAAGCGGCGCAATAATCTGGTTTTGTGTTCCTAGAGGTATAAAGCCAACTGTTATTCGCTGGTGTTTAATAACCGCTTGAGCTGTTTGGCTTAAGGTAATATCATTACCCACTGCTACAATAGTATCCGCCCCTCCATGAATAGCTGTTTCTACTAAATCTTTTACGCTTTTAAGTAAAGTTAATCTACCAACCCTACCCTGAATACCAAGATCAGTAAGAGTTGTTTCAAGCTTTATAAGAGTGGCCGCATAGCTGCGGTCTTGTAAATAGCTGTCGTATAAGTAAAAATATGGCATGAGTAATTAGGCCTGTAAAACAGGAAATAAAACATTAGCTAATTTTCCTGCGGAGCGATAGTTTTTTCTTTTTTAGTTTTATTTATTGGGTCATTTGTGCCAGCGGACATTTGGCACCGCCCGTTTAGTTGAGCTCCTTCGGCCATAATTAATATTTTTGTATTTACATCACCCTCAATTTTAGCTTTAGCTGATAACTCCAATTTATCGGTTACTAAAACATTACCCTTAATACTGCCGGCCACATAAGCATTAGCCGCTGAAATGTTAGCATTAATAACAGCCTGTTCCCCAACTCGTAAATTACCGCTGGTTTGAATGGTACCGGTAACCTGCCCCTCAATTTGCACATTTCCTTGGCTTTTAAAATCACCCTTGACGTGAACTGATGGGCCAATTAAAGTTTCAGCAGAAGAGTTATTTTCAGATTTAAACATAAATATTAACAAAAAATAATTAGTAAATTCACGGCTATTGTAGTATGTTAATAGCTGAGAGTCAAAGATTATGAACAAAACACCGCCTTATATTAAAAAAGATTTGCTAATATTATTGTGGTTAATTATAGCCCTTTCCGGTATTATATTGGTTTTATGGTATCTTGAGGCTAACCAAGGTTATTTTACCAATCTAGCACATGAAATAATAGGCTAGATATAAAAATTAGCAACCTTTTTATTTAAAAAATTGCCTTGTTTTTATTTAAGGCATATTATTTATTGGATATTTGTCTAAGGAAAAACTTAGTAAGTATAAGTAGATTTTAAATAATAAAAATTTAAAAATTATCAAAAGTAGTACCATTGTATATAATTTAACCTTTTACTTCTCATTGTGCCCTCGTAGCTCAATGGATAGAGCTTCGCACTCCTAACGCGAAGATAGAGGTTCGATTCCTCTCGAGGGCACAGTAAGGTGGTGAAAGATTAAGATTTTATTAACTAGGGCCCATAGTAAAGTGGTATTACGCGGCATTCGCATTGCCGAGGCCCGGGTTCGATTCCCGGTGGGTCCACCAATCGCAACTTTCGCCGTTTTGGGAAAGGATTGCCTCGGGACAACGCCTGTCGGCATTCGGGCTTTGCGCCTTGCGCAAAGCCATAAAATTCCACGGCGGGCAAAAAGAAAAGGAAATGGATTTGTCCAAAAATTTGGGGTTCGTTCCGACTTTTTGAACAAACCGCTTCATTTCCTCGTAATTTTCGGAAGAAGTCAAATTTTTGGCTTTTTTCGTATCTAAAATCCACGCCCGCAAGGGTTGGAGCCAATTCTTTCCCGTTCGTCCAAAATCTTCCAAATCGTTCGCAAGAGAAACTTTTTGCTTTAGCAATTCCTCTTTTTTCGGCAAATAATTTTCTTTTGGAATGTCGCCGTCAATGTAGGCGGAAACTAATTTGTCCAGTTTCTCTTGCGTTTCAGAAATTTTGTTTTTCAGATTTTGGACAAACTTTTGCGACGAGTGGTTTTGCTCTTTTTCCCATTCATCAACTTGCTTTAACATTTTATCCGTCCACTCGTCGCGAAGAGCAACGCTTTGAAGCCGTGCCTTTATTTGCGCGGCAAGGTCTTTTTCTTGAATATATTTTTGCGAGCAAATGCCTTTCTTTTTGGTGCAACGATAATAGCGATATATTCCGCCGCACTTGCCGCGCGAAAATTGCGCCGTGATCACCGAGCCACACTCTCCGCAAGTCATTAGTCCGGTAAATGGAAAATCGTGGCGTTGCTTACTCTTTCGCGGCTTCGCTTTACGGCGCAATACTTCCTGCACGGCTTCAAAAAGCGTTGCGGAAAGAATTGGCTCAAAGCGTCCTTCGTGATATTCGCCTTTATGCTTCACTAAACCTAAATACGCTTGATTAGTGAGCATTCGCGAAATGGACGCTTTGGCAAGTGGCGTTCGGTTCTTTGTTTCCAAACCAAGTTCAGCCAAAAACTCCGACATACTTTTGAGCGTGTATGTTCCTTTGGCGAACTCCTCAAACGCTCGCACGACAATTTTTGATTTTGCGGGGTGCGGTTCAATTTGCCGTGTTTTCGGATTATTCACATAACCAAAGGGTGCGAGCGTTAGCCACTCTCCCCGGCGGAGTTTTTGGCGGATACCGCGGTTGATATTTTCAACGAGATTATCCGAGTAATACTTGGATTGACCGAACGCCACTTGCAACATAAACAACCCTTGTGGCGTGGGCTCAAACCAAAATGTCGGAAAGCGCAAAGAAACAATCTTTTTCGTATCCACGAGATAGATAATTTTACCGCCGTCCACAGAATTACGAGCAAGGCGGTCGGGGTGCCATGATAAAATACCAACGCCGTCAGATTTTTCTATCTCGTCAATCATTTCCGCAAATTTTTCTCGTCCGGGTTTCTTTGCGCTTTTCGCCTCGGTAAATTCTGCAAGAATTTCCACATTTTCTCTACGCGCATATTCCCGTAATTCAAATAATTGAGCTTCAATACTCATAATTTGGTGGTCATCATCTTCCGTTGATTTCCTTGCGTAGAGAAAATATTTTGGTTTGAGCATAATTTTGTAAAAATTATTATTTTAGATACGAAAAAGACAAATCCATTTCCTTTTCTTTTTGCCCGCCGTGGGATTTTATGGCTTTGCGCGAGGCGCAAAGCCCGAATGCCGACAGGCGTTGTCCCGAGGCAATCCTTTCCCAAAACGGCGAAAGTTGCGATTGGTGGGATATTCTAAACTTTGCGCGAAATTTCTTTGAAAAGAATTCTTGACGCTCGGGCGGGGCGGGAAGAAAAAGGGGTGTGGGGAAAATAAATTCCCGCCCCGCCCGCGCTTTCGCCGCCACCGAATTTCGTATTTCGCCTTGCGAAATGCGCCGCCATAAAATTTTCCACTTGTCTAAATTCATATTATTTGGTAGTATACTAATAGTGGTAATAACCCTATTTACTATAATACTACCAAAACTTTATTTATATGACAAGTGGAAAAACAATCAGCGAAAATATAAAGAGATTGCGGGCCAAACTTGGTTTAACACAAGACGATTTAGCCAAGAAGGCGGATGTCAAATACACAACGCTTATGAAAGTCGAAAGCGGTGCAGTCAATAAGCCAAGCGTTCAAACTATGGCGAAAATCGCCAAAGCGTTGGGTGTTCATATTGAAGATTTAATCAAATGACTATGACAAAAGACGATTTTAAGTTTGATATAAATGCCAAACGACATAGATTGAGTGATGATGAATTATTGTCGTCCGTTAAAAAATATGCCGAAAAAATTGGATACAGATATTTTCCCTCTACCGAATACGACAAGTGGAAAGAAAAGATTGGACACTCGGCGACAATTGTTTCAAGATTTGGTTCATGGAAAAAGACCTTATTATTGCTTGGTATAGAAGGTGGCAGAGAGCATTATAATCCTGAACAGTTGATTAAAAATTTGGAAATTGTTTGGAAACAATTAGGTTTTCCGCCCGGGAAAAGACAAATTGGAAAATATGGAGAAAAAATATCTGAAAGCCCCTACAAACAAATTTGGGGTAGTGTTCATTCTGCTTGTCAATTTCTAGCAAAATATCACGAAGGCAAAATAACAAAAGAAGAATTATTGAAAGGAAATGCATCGGCAAATATAAGACATTCAGTTCCACTAAAAATTAGATGGGAAGTGTTAAAACGCGATAATTACAAATGTAGAAAATGCGGGAGAAGTCCTTCCGTGGACCATAAGGTGCGATTAGAGGTTGACCATAAAATACCAGTCGCAAAGAATGGTCAAAACGATATAGAGAATTTGTGGACATTGTGTTGGGAATGTAATCAAGGTAAAAAGGATAGAATATAAAAAGATTTTGTCGCCAAAAATTTATCATAGTTTTATGAACACGACAACGATATTATTTATATTGATTCCAATAGCCACTGCTGTAATAAGTTCTTATTTAACTTATTTTTTTGCGATAAAATCAAAAAAGAGCGAAGCCATTTTAAAATTTAAGGAAGAAAAATATTCAAACTTACTTATTCTTTTGCAAGGTTTTGTCGGGAAGACGACATCGGGAGAAACGAAAAGAAAATTTTTTGAAGAACAATATAAATTGTGGCTTTATTGCTCTGATGGCATAGTGAATGCAATCAACGAAATGGTACAACTTGTTATTGATTCAAGAGGTAAAGAGCCAGACGTAGAAAAAGGCAAAAAAGCCATTGGTAATATTGTTTTGGAAATGCGCAAGGATTTGCTTGGAAAAACAGAATTAACGGCAGATAATTTCAGATATACAGATGTGATAGAATGAGACGGCGCGCCAACTTCGTTGGCACGAAATTCGGTGGCGGCGAAAGCGCGGGCGGGGCGGGAATTTATTTTCCCCACACCCCTTTTTCTTCCCGCCCCGCCCGAGCGTCAAGAATTCTTTTCAAAGAAATTTCGCGCAAAGT
>CALFUV010000014.1 GCA_937929825.1 uncultured Patescibacteria group bacterium | reverse complement strand
AGGTATAAATATAAATAAATTATTCTACTTAAATAATATTTCCTAATATATCTAATATATTAGGTGGATCTGGTTCTGACCAAACAATTATCCATCCTTTTCTAATCCCCACACTGGGCTTATCCTAAAGTCGATAAATTTCCTTAATTGATGCCCAGAACATATCCATCACTAAACGTGACTTTTCGTTGAAAACTCTGGCTTTTTGCATCATAAATTCAGCCTCTTGGTCGTCATTGAATTTTTGTTTGTCTAAATCATTTATCTCATCTGGAGATAGTTTAAAAAATTCAGTTCTCAAGTTTAACTCCTTATTTTGTTTTAAATTATTTTTTTATAATAATTTTAAGATATCTTATTTTATATATTGTCAAAACAATAAATAAACTATAAAAAATTAAAAACCACTCAAATAGTTTCTGGTGGGCGTGCTTGGAATTGCACCAAGGACCTCTTCATTATCAGTGAAGTGCTCTAACTAACTGAGCTACACGCCCTGTATAAATTTACCACCATAGCTTAACAGATATTATTATGAAAATCAAGCTTGACTGCCGCCAGAAAAAACTATTTTAAAACCTCCTTTTGGGAGGAGGTTTTTGTCCACTAACAAAGTGAGAGGAAAAGACCAGCGTTCTAAAAATTTAGAACTCGACCAAAAAATAGCAATACATTTACATCGCCAGATAAATCTTTTGGTAGAATGTATCACCCTAAGGTTTTTACTCCCTAGAAAGGAGGTGATCCAGCCACAGCTTCCGCTACGGCTGCCTTGTTACGACTTCGTCCCTATCATCAGTCCTACCTTCGGACGCTTCAAGCGCCTTCGGGTATTACCGACTCTCTTGACGTGACGGGCGGTGTGTACAAAACCCGAGAACGTATTCAACGCACTATGGCTGACGCGCGTTTACTAGCGATTCCGGCTTCATGCAGGCGAGTTGCAGCCTACAATCCGAACTGGGGGGTGGTTTGGTGGGATTAGCTCCGTCTCGCGACTTCGCGGCCCATTGTTGCACCCCATTGTAGCACGTGTGTAGCCCAAGGCATAAGGGCCATGCTGACTTGACGTCATCCCCACCTTCCTCCCCGTTAACCGGGGCAGTTTGTTGTGATCAATTTAACACAACATAGGGGTTGCGCTCGTTAGAGGACTTAACCCAACATCTCACGACACGAGCTGACGACAGCCATGCAGCACCTGTGTTAGCCTCCTTGCGGATTTCTCCGGTTTCCCGGAAATAGAACGCTAACATGTCAAGCCTTGGTAAGGTTCTTCGCTTATTGTCGAATTGAACCACATGCTCCACCGCTTGTGCGGGTTCCCGTCAATTCCTTTGAGTTTTAGCCTTGCGACCGTACTCCCCAGGCGGGATGCTTAAGGTGTTAACTTGTTTGAACGACTCTGACAGGGTCGATACTGCCAAAGCCTAGCATCCATCGTTTACGGCGTGGACTACTGGGGTATCTAATCCCATTCGCTCCCCACGCTTTCGTCTCTCAGCGTCAGGTGTGTTCCAGTAAGCTGCCTTCGCCTTTGGTGTTCTTGCCGATATTAACGCATTTTACTACTACACCGGCAATTCCGCTTACCTCTCCCAACCTCAATCCTGCTAGTTTCCCCGGCTTTACCACCGTTGAGCGATGGGCTTTAACCGAGGACTTAACAAGACGCCTACAGACTCTTTACGCCCAATAAATCCGGATAACGCTCGGGGTCTCTGTATTACCGCTGCTGCTGGCACAGAGTTAGCAGCCCCTTATTCCTATGGTACCGTCATTATTCGTCCCATAGAAAAGCAGTTTACACCCCGAAGGGCTTCTTCCTGCACGCGGCGTCGCTCCCTCAGACTTTCGTCCATTGGGGAAGATTCTTGACTGCAGCCTCCCGTAGGAGTCTGGGCAGTGTCGCAGTCCCAGTGAGGGGGGTCGCGCTCTCACGCCCCCTATCCGTCGTAGCCTTGGTGAGCCATTACCTCACCAACAAGCTGATGGAACCTAGGCCCCTCCCAAAGCGTATTACTACTTTCCTCCACTCACATATAAGTGAGTGGATCACATCCGGTATTAGCCCCGCTTTCGCGGAGTTGTTCCGAACTTTGGGGTAGGTTACCAGGGTGTTACGCACCCGTTTGCCACTAATACAAATCCTTGATGTAATCTCGAATTTGTATCCGTTCGACTTGCATGCCTAAGACACGCCGCCAGCGTTCATCCTGAGCCAGGATCAAACTCTCAAAAAGAATTTGAAGATAGCTCTTCAGCCACCACTTATTTAACCTAGCGGGTGGATCCCGAAATAAATCAGGAAGTCTAGGTGTTTATGCTTTGGACACATAAAACAAAATTGACAGTCTGGCTTTTCCTATCACTTTGTTAATGTACAACTTTTTTCGACACTCTTTTAATAATTTATATTATTGAGCGCAGAAAAAACAGAGATACTCGTTAATCCCGCCTAGCGGAAGAAGTACCACTGTTTTTTCTGCTCCTTATTTCCCCTTATATTTCAAGGGGTTTCTAACAGAGAAGAATTTGGCCGGTTTTAAAGGGTTATTAATTAAGCAAGATTAGTGTACCTGCCTATAAGATATTTGTCAAGTCTATCTTAATAAATTAATATCTAACTAAAATTAGTAAAGATTTAACCTTTTGCCTAACACCACTTTTTGACTATTCTATAAAATCTGCTATAGTCAGTGCGTATAAAATGTCCTTTTAAAAAGCCACCGCCAGAGTGGAAATGTTAAACAAACATCATTGGCACACAAAGTGCTAAAAGGAGTATAAAATGAAAAAAATTTTTGAAATTCATGAACTTGACTTTATTTTGAGTGCTATAGTTCATACATTCAAAATATTTCTTTTGGAGTATGGTCATATCCGATTAAATTCTATCCCTGATATAAACGCCTTTACTGGCGAAATAATAACTGAAAAAAAAGACACCACGGGAAATCATGAAATATTGATAAAAATAAAACCAACTGGTTGGCCTCCAAAATGCCATCTACGGATAAGATTGAAAAAATTAATCGGCAACTGGGTGCCTGATAATCTTATTTTTTATTATCCTGAAGTAATTGATCGGGTAATAAAATTTAATTTCACAAATAAGACCAAGGAATATAAACTTGCACCCTCTGGGGATTTGGATGAAAAAATAATAAATAAATTCATCAAATCAGAATTGATTAATTAAAGGAATGCTAAATAGCATTCCTATTTTTTACTTTTGATTTTTTATCTCGCCACTCCTTTATCTTCATATGATGCCCTTCTAATAATACTTTTGGCACTCGATATTTTTTACCCTGCCAAACTAATACTTCCGGCCGAGTATAATGATCATGCTCTAAATAACCTTCAATGCTATAAGACTCGTTGATAACTGACTCCTGCTTGCCAACCACACCTCTAACAAGTCTAGAAACAACATCAATAATAATACCCGCCGCTAGTTCGCCACCGGTCATAACATAAGGCCCGACTGATATTTTTTCATCTATAAACTTTTCTACACGCGCATCCACACCCTCATACCGGCCACAAATAAATATCAACTGATTATACTTAGCTAACCTCAGAGCATCTTTTTGTTTAAATTGTTTGCCATTGGCGGCTAATAATATTACTCGCGCCCTTTTACCTTTTTTAATAACCTGAATTGCCCTTAAAATTGGTTCAGCTAACATCACCATACCCACACCACCACCATATGGTTTATCGTCAATTTTACCCCATTTATTATGCGACCATTTTCGTAAATCGTGCATCTGAATTTTAATAATCTTCTTGTCTTGCGCACGTTTTAAAATACTGGTACCAAAATAAGAATCAAGTGAATGAGGAAAAATGGTGATAATATCAAACCTTTTCATAAACGAATAAATAGTAACTTAATATCTCTCTAAAAGCAAACTACCCCGCAATCAAGCGGGGTAGTTTGAAATAAATTTTATATTTTAAGATCGTCCACAATCGAGGTATCAGAGGCGGTTCCATTCATAGCCTCACGCTCTTCTCGAGAACGCTTGGGTCGTTGAGCACCTTCTGGCTCATATATCTTCAAATTAACCCGGGCATTATTCTTAGCGCCCACTACACGCAACAGAGTGCGCAAACTGCGAGCTGTTTGCCCCTGGCGACCAATTACTTGGCCCATATCCTCGGGATTAACATATAGTGTAATTAGAACCCCCATTTCGTCAACCGTTCTTTCGGTCTTGACGCTTTCGGGATGATCGACCAGCGCTTTCACGACGTAGTCAATGAACTGCTGATCCTTATGTGACTCATCTGCCATATCGTTACAGTAAATTATAAAAAATTAATAAAGTGCTTTAACTCTAAAAACAATTAGTAAGTTATTTATTGGATTAATTGCTTGGCTGTTCGACCTTTACTGCCGTACAATATTCTCCTAAATATCTTCAAAAATTGTTAAAAAGAGTTACGTTACTAATTATAAAGCCTTTATGCTTAAAAAGCAAGCCCTGTGTTTCAACAAAACTCCTTACATGACATGAAAATATACTAAATAATAGAGCCTTTATTACCACTAGAAGCTCGAAATATGATTATTTTCTCACCAAGTAACTAAAATCGAGCTAATTTTAGTTAAACTTTAATAATAATTCCAGTAAATCAATTTTTTATCTTTTAGCCGGATTGGCTAAGAATCTTTTCAGTCCTCTAAATATCAATATAATATATAAAGCTTGTTAAATTTAAGTGATTATTTTTGTTAAAAATTTTTCTAAATTGACATGAGATCTTTAACCGTAAATTCACCGTGTTATTTATTTCAAAAATCCCACATTCGCAGGATATCTTAAAAAAGATTATTTAACTAACCGGCATTTCGGCAGGCGTATTTTCTTCAGTTTTATTCTCTGCTCCTTCTTTTTTCTTTGGTTTCCAAACTCGTATTTTCTCGCCTGATATCACTCCATTTTCCACTAACATGTTGTGAACTGAAGCCGAGGTTTTAGCACCTTTTGATAACCAATGCTTTATTCGATCAGCTTTAAGCACCACCTGACGAGGTTCAGTATGCGGATCAACATGTCCCAAAACTTCAAGATAATCACCGTGAGTATCTTTGGTTTTTTCGGAAACAATCACCCGAAAATAAGCCTTCTTGGTTTTGCCAGTACGAGCTAAACGAATCATTAACATAATATAGAAATATAAATGAGTAATTAATTTAAGTAACAATTAATAAAACAATTAAGCAGAATAATGATAACTAATAATTTCTCTGACGTCAAGACTAATTAATATATCTTTTCTTAAGGTATCCCCTTGAGTATGCTTGGACTACTCAAACTTAAATCTCCACATCCTTTCCTTGGTTATAAAAATTCTGAAAATATCATAAATGATATTTATAACTTAACTTTACTATTGCTTTTGGTAGCCGCTAATTCATCAGCTTCATCAAACTTAACGGATAATAATTTAGAAACGCCGTCCTCGCCCATGGTTACTCCATAAAGAATATTAGCCCGACGCATAGTAGCTCGATTATGAGTAATGGTTATAAATTGAGTCCTATCCATCAAACTATCTAAAATAGCAGCATAACGCTCGCTATTAGCTTCATCTAAAGCCGCATCAACTTCATCTAATACTACAAAAGGCGAGGGGTTATGAGATATAATGGCACATATTAAAGCAATTGAAGTTAAAGCCTTTTCGCCACCGGAAAGCGCAGTAATGGAAGATAATTTTTTGCCGGGCGGTGTGGCACTTATCTCCACGCCGGAAAAAAGAGATGATCTTATTTTCTCGGCGGCTATAAATTTTTCTTTAGCCCTAGGCATTATTTCATCATCTGATTCATCTTCTAATTTATCATCAACATCTAAAACATTGGCTGGTTTAGTTTTTGATATTTCAGCTTTTTGTAAAACTAATTGAGCCTTACCGCCGCCAAAAAGTATTTTAAAATACTGAGTAAATTTTTCGTTTATATCTTTAAAGCTGGCTAAAAATTTTTTTTCAATAGTCACGTCTAAATCACGAATAATGCTTTCCAAACTAGCTGCGGCCGCTCGCAAATCATCCATTTGTGCAGAAAGGAAATCAAAACGGGTTTTGGTTTGTTGATATTCACTAATTACCTCTGGCTCAATTCCACCGGTTAATTCCAATTGATGCTTTAATTTTTGAATCTCCAAAGCAACTTCACCTTCATTTAAAATCTTAACTTCACCCGACTCTTTTATAGACCTTACTAATTCTGCAGTTATTTCCTGTGCCATTTCCCTTTCCAAATCCTCTAGTTTGGTTTCCAATCTTGTTAATTCTAAGTCGGCCTCATGTGAATCTTGCTCCAATTGACGCTCCTCCTCGCGGGCAGAATTAAGCTCACGCTGAAGTTTAAAAAGCTCTGCCTCTCTGCCCTGAGATTGATTTTGCCAATCAGCTATTTCTAACATCACTGATTTCAGTTCTGATTCGGTTTTTATCAACTCAGAATTTATTTTACTACTATCCTGACTAGCCACATTCTTTTGGTTGCCAAGCTCATTCTTTATTCTCTCCAATATTTTTTGCAACTGATCTTGTTTGCTCTTGAGCATTAATTGTTCTTTTTCCAATGATTTCAAATTAGCTTTAAGTTCTACCACCCTAGCGACCGCTGATTCGCGCTCATTCATTAAACGATCTAAATCAACCAAAGACATTTGACCTGATTGTTTTATCTTTTTTAATAACACTTTGATTTTTTCTTCCAAATTCATCAATTTAACGACTAATTGTTTAACTTGCCCCAAAGCTGTAGCGCTCATTAATTCTCGTCTAAACTCAGCTTGTTCGCCTAAAACTACTTCCAATTCCTGTTCCAACCAAGGATATCCGCCAAGCTGAAAACGAGAAAAACTGGCAGTTACCTTAATTTGCTCTTGCCCAGCAATATTTAACTGCTTTTGTTGCTCAATAATATCACGTTCAATTAAGGTAATTTTATCAATTGTGGTTTTAAGTTCATACAACACTTCTTCCTGTCTTTGTTGTAAAATAGCAATTTCTCCCTTGCCTTTTGTTATATGTCCCAACTCTATCCTAGCCTGTGCCAATGCCTGTTGACGAACTAATGACGCTATTTTTTGTCGCAAATCAAGTTGACGTGATTCCAACTCCTGCCATTTAGATGTTTGGTTACTTCTTTTTTCCAACTCAACCAACTTATCTTGAATTATTCTCATACTAGCCTGTTTGTTTCGCAAAGAAACACTAAGTTGTGAAACTCTAGTCAATACTTCCACTCGCCTTTTTTCTAACTCATGCCAACGCCAACGATAATAAACCTTCTGTAATTCATTTAATTCACGTTCAATCTCCTCTCTTCTTTCTAGTCTTTTAACTTGGCGGGTTAAACTGCGTAAACGCGGCTCAATCTCCTGCAATAAACTAGTAGCTTGCTCCAAATTATCATAAGTAGCAAGCAATTTGGCAATGGATTGCTCTCTTTTTATTTGATACTGCTTTATACCAGTGGCTTCTTCAAAAAATTCTTTACGTTCTGCGGGGGAGGAAAGAAGAATCGAATCAACCATACCCTGACCAATGACACTGTATGTTTTTTGTCCAAAATTAGCGCTAGCCAAAAGTAGTTGAATATCCTGCAAACGAACTTGCGAACCGTTCAATAAATATTCACTTTGGCCGTCACGAAAAACCCGTCTGGTAATGACTATTTCGGAAAAATCAACAGGCGCAAGACCATCTTCATTATTGAGATGCAAAGATACCTCAGCCATCCCAAGACGGGATTTTAAATCAGAACCGGCAAAAATTACGTCTTCGGCGCGCTTGCCACGCAATAGTTTAACAGACTGCTCGCCCAATACCCAACGTACGGCATCGGCTATATTACTTTTACCAGAGCCATTTGGCCCCACAATAGCTGTTAACTGGCGGTTAAATTCCAGTGTTATTTTTTGAGCAAATGATTTAAACCCTTGAATTTCCAACTTTTGCAAATACATGGCAGTTGTTAACTGGATTCATTAATAATTATTGCCATTCGCTTTTTACTTTTAAACCGGCTTCAGCTGCAGATACTTGAGCTTCTTGTTTGGAAGAACCTAAACCTTCTGCCACAAACTCTTCACCAATATAAAGACCAACACGAAATTGTTTAGCGTGATCCGGTCCCTGTTCATCTAAAACTAAATAATGCGGCGTTATTCCCACTTTATCCTGGGCTAATTCCTGAAAACGGCTTTTTGGATCAAGGTATGTTTTATTCTTTAATACCTCAGGTAATTTTATCAACACCTCACGACTTATAAATTCAGCCGCTATAGCCATACCCTGATCCAAATAAATAGCACCAATAACAGCTTCTATGGCGTTGGCTAATATATATTGCCGAGCTTTACTACCAGCATCTTTAGCTTCGCCTCGTGATAAATATAAATAATCTTCTAACTCAAGGTCGCGTGCAATCCGAGAAAGCATTATGGCGTTTACCAAAGCCGCCCGCCAATTAGTTAGTTCACCCTCAGGATTGGGGTAATTTTTGTATAAATGTTCAGTTACCACCAGCTCCAGAACGGCATCGCCTAAAAATTCCAGACGTTCGTTGTGTGGCAAAGAAAAACCAGGGTTTTCATTTAAGTATGAGCGGTGGACTAGGGCTTGCCTTAAAAGATCAATATCTTTAAAGGAAACTCCCAGTCGCCTCTCCAATAAAGAAAAATCTTTCATAGAAAATTAATTTTAGTAAATAAGTCTATTAATTTATAATTTGTATTTTTATTTTTTAATATTTTAATATTTTTCTATTGTTCTTAAGTTTCTTAAGAGATCTCTTTTGATAATGTATTACTGTTTTCTATTTTAATATCATCATCTACCGTCTTCTTATACACCTGCTTAAAATCTTCAATCGGTACTTGACCTTCGGCTTCCATTTCTTTATAAAGGCTGCCTAATACGCCATTTACAAATTTGCTGGAAGTATCTGAACCAAAAGCTTTGGCTAATTCTATAGCTTCATTTATAGCTACTTTCGGTGGAATTTCACGTCCGAATTTAAGTTCATAAATTCCAATACGTAAAACATTCCTATCTATACCTGTAATTTGATCCACTGGCCATTCCGGAGCTAAGCGCTGAATAATAGCGTCTATCTCGGGTAGGTTTTTTATTAAACCGCGTGTTAATCTTTCGGCAAAACCATCATCAGCTAATCCCGGAGCGAATTCTGGCATATTTTTTCTCAACAATTCTATTAACTCATCTTGTTTGCCATTAAAATCCCACTGAAATAGTGTTTGCATGGCAACGGTGCGAGCAAGATGGCGACTAGACATGATTTTACTCTTGTTCCTTATTATCTTTATCTTCTTGATTCTTAGCTTCAACCGCCGCTGCTCTGGCTCGAGCTCTGCCTACCAACCTTGACTTCAATTTCAAAACTTGACGGCCACGATAATAACCACAATTAACACAAACCTTATGAGGCAATACTGACTGTTTGCAATGCGAACAAACAGTAAAAATTAAAGGTTTCAATGCAAAATGGGAAGCGCGACGACGCTTGTGTGATGATGTTCTCCTATGGCCAGGTAACCCCATATATAATATATTTTAAATCCTAATTATAAAATCCCAAAACTGGGACAAAAGCTTAAGTGATTATAGCGGTTTTAGCCAACTTGTCAAACCTTAAAATTATTATCCAATCCTCATGGAACCATATTAACCTAGCCACAAACTAATTTTCGTTCCTCAAGCCTTGACAAAATAACCTAAATGAGCTATGTTTAGATGTTATTTGATATTTAAAAAGTGAATAGCGACAAGCAGTTCTTTCCCACTAACCTGGGAGGGGAGGAGGAATTAATCATAGCTTTATGAGTTGGTGTAATACTAACTAAATGCTAGGGTATTAATTCTTGGTATATCAGCCTGCGGGCAAAGGTATACTGCTCTACCCCAGATTAGTGGGAAGGAATAAACACCAAATTTTAATCGAACTAATAATTTATAATTAAATAAATTAAATAAAAATAAAAACCCGCTCCCTAAGGGTAAATATAGGGAAGGAGGAAAAAATAAAAATTCTAATAAAAATCCTAATAGCAGGTTTAGGGCTTTTATTATTAGGCGGTGGATTATACTGCCTAACCTTGGGAATCTTATTGTTACTTTCTACCAACCTATGGATAGAAGATAAAAACCTAGTAGCGGTAATGATGTTGTTGCTAGGAAAATTGGGGCTAATAAATTTTTGGCTACTAATTCGCTCTGGTGTATTCAGAGAATAGAGAATGGAGCCAAAATTTAACACTACTGGACATCCAGTAGTGTTTTTATTTTCTTAAAAAATGCCATAAGTACTGCCAACATTAGATTATTTAAACATATAAATCTATTTATCTATATCTAAATTAATTAGATATAAATCTATAATAATATATAAATAATCTTAATAGTCATTTTTATGTCCACCTAGACACAAAAATGACTATATTGCTATAGTGGAAATACTAACACAACTAATTATTATGCAATTAAAAAAGCGAAAACCTGCCACTAAGGTACTACTATCTCTACTCGCCCAAACCGGCAAAACTACTATTGATTTTTATACTTTCCTTAATACTATACGTTCACATCAGCGATCTTTTATCCTGGGAGGTCGTGAGTTAATTATGGAAAATAAAAAATTAGAAAACGAATATTTTACCAAGCTTACTTTAAAACGCCTAAAAGAACAAAACTATCTGCGGGCAGAAAAAATTGGTCGACGGCTAATGATTACTCTCACAGCCAAAGGCACGCAAACTGTATTAACCACTAAACTTAAACAGGCAATAACCAGAACTGACGGTCTTGTTACAGTTGTAATATTTGATATTCCACGCTCACAAAATCAGGCACGGCGAAAATTCCGCTGGCTTTTGCGACAAGGCGGTTTTATTAAACTACAACAGAGCGTTTGGGCGAGTCGCGTCGACACTTATAAGCTTATAGCCAACTATATCAAGCAAACAAAATTGCATTATTGGGTTAATGTATTTCAGTCTAAAAATTTTCTTAATCCGCCAAAATTTTACTCACATTAGTATAGTCGTATTTTTATCCAGGTGGACAAAAATACGACTGATAGATACTAACTATACTAACCTAATTAGAAAAATTACTAAACAAAAGTAACTGAAGCTACTTGATCACCAGTTTCTTTAAAACGCATGATACGCACTCCTTGAGTGTCACGCCCAAGAACGGAAACGTCTTTTAGGGGCAATCGGATAACCTGTCCTTTTTCACTCATCACAATTAAATCTTCTTTTTCTCGTCGCGCGTTCACCACAAACGCAGAAATAACTTGCCCGGTTTTAGAAGTCACGTGCGCCGTACGAACGCCGCTACCGCCACGATTTTGCACTTTATATTCCTTTAATTTAGTACGTTTGCCATAACCATTGGTCATTATAACCAATAATTGTTCATCTGGACTGGGTTTGCCTTCAGTAATCAAATCCATGCCGGTGATCTCATCACCTCCCTTCAATTTCATGCCTCTAACCCCGGCAGCGGAACGTCCCATTGGCCTCACGGCTTTTTCTTTAAAGCGTATACTTTGTCCACGCGATGTTACCAGCATCACTTCGTCGTCTCCGGTAGAAGGCTTTACCCATAATAACTGATCGGAAGGTTTTAATTTAATAGCTATTAAACCGGAACGACGAACATTAGCAAAAGCATTTATAGTAACTTTTTTAATGATGCCATGTTTAGTAACCATGATAAGGAACTTATAGCCTTCCCAGTCGGTAAGTGATAGAACTTCGGAAACTTTTTCTTCTGGTGCCAGTTGCAAAAAATTAACTACTGCTTGTCCTTTAGCTGTACGCGAAGACTGTGGAACATCATAAGCTTTAAGTTCAAATACACGCCCACGAGTGGTAAAGAAAAGCAAATCAGCGTGTGTAGTAGTAGAAAAAAGATGTTCTACTGCATCCTCTTCTTTAGCTGTTAATCCAATAACCCCCTTGCCACCACGTCCTTGGGCTTTAAAAGTATCAGGAGGAAGACGTTTAATATAACCATCACGAGTAATAATTATCACCGTAGCTTCATTAGGAATAAGATCTTCCTGAGTAAATTTATCAACTGCTCCAGCAAATACTTTAGTCCGACGTCTATCAGCATATTTGGCTTTCAAATCAATAAGCTCTTGCTTAATAACTTCTAAAATCTTCTTGGGGTGGGACAACAATTCCTCCAATTCCTTAATCAACTTTTTCTTTTCTTTCAATTCTTCTTCTACACGCAATCTTTCCAAATTAGCAAGCTGGGATAATCTCATTTCCAAAATAGCCTCTGCTTGGCGTTCGGAAAATTTAAACTTAGCTATTAAATTCACTCGGGCATCTTCCTTATCTTTGGATTTTTTAATAGTGTTGATAACGCGATCAATATCTTCCAAAGCCATTACCAAACCTTGTAAAATATGGGCCCGATCACGAGCTTTATTCAAATCATATTCAGCTCTACGCCTTACTACCTCTTGTCGATGCTTTAAATAATATTCCAGAACATTTTTAAGAGTAAGAACACGCGGCTGTAAACCGTCTACTAAAGCCAAACAATTAACATGAAAACTGGTTTGGAAGTTGGTCATCTTATAAAGCTGATTCAGGATTTTACGTGGATAAGCATCTTTTTTAAGCTCCACCACCACACGAACTCCGTCTTTATCAGATTCATCCCGTAAATCTTTAATACCTTCTATCTTTTTATCCTTTACTAATTCAGCTATGTGTATTAACAGCTCAGCTTTATTTACTTGATAAGGTAGCTCGGTAGCTACAATTTGAAAACCGTTTTTACCTTCCACAATTTCCGTTGTAGCGCGCATTACTATAGACCCCTTACCTGTAGCATATGATTGTTTAATATCGGCTTTATTAAAAATAGCTCCGCCAGTCGGAAAATCTGGCCCCTGCACAAATTTCATAAGCTCGTCTATACTAGCTTCGGGATTATCTATTAAATACACCGTGGCATCAACTACTTCTCCTAAATTATGTGGTGGAATAGATGTGGCCATACCAACCGCTATGCCCATGGTGCCGTTTAAAAGCAAATTTGGTAATTTAGCCGGTAAAACAGCTGGCTCTTTTGTAGAACCATCATAATTAGGAATAAAATTAACTGTTTCTTTATCTATATCACTTAACAACTCCTCGGCTATAGGTGCCAACTTGGCTTCGGTATAACGCATAGCCGCCGCGCTATCTCCATCTATTGAACCAAAATTACCTTGGCCAGTAACTAACACTTGTCGCATGGAAAAGGGTTGCGCCAAACGAACTAACGAATCATAAACTGCCGCATCACCATGAGGATGATATTTACCCAAAACTTCTCCAACCACAGTGGCTGACTTTCTGAATTTAGCTTGTGGTTTTAAGCCTATATCCCACATGGCGTAAAGAATACGCCTATGCACTGGTTTAAGACCATCACGTACATCAGGCAAGGCACGGGCCACAATTACACTCATGGCGTAATCCAAATATGATTCCTGCATCTCCTCAACTATAGGACGAGGTACAAGTCTGTTTATTGGTGTCGTGGATTGACTGTCTACTTGTTTTTTTTCAGCTGTCATAATTATAAATTTATTAGAGGATTTTTTTCAGATAAACCTTCTTCAAATTTTTCCTGAATATATTCAAATAATCCCTGTTCAGAAGTTGTTTCTTTTTTTAGATTGAACCAAATAGTAAAAACTGTAAAGATTATGGTAAGTATTAAACAAATTATAAATAAACCCAGATGATGTTTTGGCGGCATGGTGAGGTGATGAGAAGAATGCCGACTTTTGACTAGCATAACCGTGTTTAGGGTTTAAGAACCACCAACTTGGTTTCATCTTGTGGCAAATCCTTTTTGGTTATTTTAAACTTTTGTTCTACCTGAGGAGTTAACCCTAATTCTTTTATAAATTTTTCAGCACTATCTAAATCAATTTTTAAACCAGGCAATCTATAATGCATTGGGATAACAATGCGTGGCTCTATTTGATTAACCAAATCTATAGCTTGTTTAGCAGCCACAGTATATTTGCCGCCCACTGGAATAAGAAGTATATCCACTCCTTCTAAATATTCCAATTGATCACTAGTTAATTCAGATTGACCAATATCTCCCAAGTGAGCCACTGATATTCCTTCGCTTTCTAGTAAATAAATAGTATTAGGCCCACGTTCAGCACCCTGTTTATCATCATGCCAACCGGCAAAACCATAAAAAAAGATTTGCTTAATCTCGTACTCTCCCGGACCATTAATAACCACTGGTTCACCGCTGATTATATCTATATTATTATGATCAAAGTGATCATGTGTGATGGCTACCACATCTGCCATCATTTTGGGCAGAGCCAAACCAACTTTACTAACCTCAAAAGGATCAAAAACAACCGTTACCTCACCATTAGGTCCGGGTTTAGTCTGAATTTTAAAACAAGCCTGACCAAACCATTGAATTAACATAATCTGGCCTAATTTTAGCACTAAAAACACCTTGCTGGCAAGGATCTTCCTGAATCAAATAAACCTCAATTCAATCCGGGCTTGCTAAAAAAACTGTTTTAGGCTAAGATACTTGTGCCTAAAAAGCAGTTTTCTAATTTGTCTTCTGGGACACTTGTCAAACAAGGTAACCCCCAGAAGCCTGCTCGGACTAAACTCCGACGGGTAAGGTTCTTTTTTTATTTTATATGACTAAACGAAAAAAATTGGAAGTCAAAACTAATTCTACTATGGAGCAATTGCTCTCTTCTGGTGATGCTCCTACAGTGCCTAAAGTAGGTGATATAGTCGAAGGTGTAGTAATTAATATTGGCAAGCGTGAAGTAAGATTGGATATTCCCGGTTTTACTACCGGTATTGTCAGGGGGCGTGAATTAACTGATGAATCTGGCGAATATTCTAACTTAAAAATCGGTGACCAGGTTTCAGCAACTGTTCTGGAGCTGGAAAACGAACGCGGTGAACTTGAACTTTCTTTCCGTCATGCCGGACATCAAAAAGCGTGGGGTAATTTGGAAAATCTTAAGCGTCGTGGAGAAATAGTTAAGGTTCGGGTAATTGATGCCAATAAAGGCGGTTTAATGATTAAACTTGGTCAAGTAGACGGGTTTTTGCCAGTATCACAATTAGCAGTTGAAAATTATCCTCGGGTAGAAGGTGGCGATAAAAGTAAAATATTAGAATTACTTAAACAATTAATCGGACGTGAGATGGAAGTTAAAATTATTACAGTTCAGGAAGATGAGGAAAAATTAATTGTTTCTGAAAGAGCTGCTTGGGAAGAAAAGCAAAAAGACAAATTAAATCAATTCAAAGTTGGCGATGTAATAGAAGGAAAAATTTCAGGTGTAATTGATTTTGGTTGTTTTGTGGAATTTGGACAGGGATTAGAAGGTTTGGTACATATTTCTGAACTGGCCTGGCAAAGAATAGACGATCCTCGCGATGTGATAAAAGTAGGTGATATAGTTAAAGCAAAAATAATCAATGTTGATGGCTCTAAAATATCACTTTCCTTTCGTCGTTTAGTAGAAGACCCTTGGAAAAATGTGGAAGATAAGTACCATCTTGATGATATAGTTCAGGGCAAGGTACTAAAAGTTAATCCCTTTGGTGTTTTTGTGGAACTAGATCCAGAAATACACGGCTTAGCACATGTTTCAGAATTATCTGACAAACCAATTAAAGATCCTCTAGAAATAATTAAAGTTGGTGAAACTAAAACCTGGAGAATAATCTCAATGGATCCCAAAGAACATAGGCTCGGTTTATCATTAAAAGCAGTAGAAAAGAAAAATGAATCTAACAAAGACGTTAAGGAACAATCTGTCACACCAATTAACACGGAAACAGTCTAAACCTTAGCTCCTGCTTTAATAATTAGGACTATTTTCTTGGACTTGCCCCAAACTATTTTCAAGTTTATACTGGATTAGTGTAAGAAATATATAATATGCGCACTATAATAAAAAACTTTTTGGTATTTTTCCTAGTTTTTCTACTTTTGGCCAGTCTATTCTCATTATATGAAAACGGCAGTTCACGTTCAGAGATGGTTAGTCTTGATCAGATTATTACAGCTATAGACAATGAATCAGCCGTTGCTGTAGTAGTGGAAGGTGATAAATTAACTGCCACTCTAAATGACAGTCGGGTAATATCATCTAAAAAAGAGGCGCGTGATTCTCTGTCACAACTTTTAGCTAACTACGGGGTTGATCCTATTAAACTTAAACGTTTGGAAGTACAAATAAAAGAACCTTCCGGCGTATCTTTTTGGCTAACAACTCTATTGCCGTTTTTACTGCCTATACTTTTATTAATTGGTTTTATCTATTTCATGTCACGACAAATTCAAGGAGTCAACTCTCGCGCTATGTCTTTTGGTCAGGCCAGAGCAAAAGAAGTTAGTTTTCTGGAAAAGAAAAATAGGATAACTTTTAAAGATGTAGCCGGGGTATCGGAAGCTAAACAAGAACTTGAAGAAGTAGTTGAATTTTTAAAGTCACCTCAAAAATTCTTAAATTTAGGAGCACGAATCCCTAAAGGAGTTTTATTAATGGGTCCTCCAGGAACTGGTAAAACATTGCTGGCACGGGCAGTCGCTGGTGAGGCTGATGTGCCTTTTTTCCATATTTCTGGTTCAGAATTCGTGGAAATGTTTGTGGGAGTAGGCGCTTCTCGAGTACGTGACCTTTTTACTCGAGCTAAAAAAGCTGCTCCGTGCATAGTTTTTGTGGATGAAATCGATGCGGTAGGCCGACAACGAGGCACGGGGCTGGGGGGCTCACATGATGAACGCGAACAAACACTTAACCAGATCTTAGTAGAAATGGATGGTTTTGAGGCTAATACTAATGTTATTGTCATGGCCGCCACTAATCGACCTGATGTTTTAGATCCGGCGCTTTTACGACCAGGGAGATTTGATCGTCAAGTAGTTTTAGATCAGCCTGATATTAAAGATCGAGAAGCTATTCTTAAGGTGCATGCCAAAGAAAAACCATTGGCTGAGGAGGTTAATTTGCGAGTTATTGCAGAAAGAACTCCGGGTTTCTCTGGTGCAGATTTGGCCAATCTGCTTAATGAAGCCGCTATTCTAGCTGCCCGCAGAAACCAGAAAAAAATCAACCAAACTGAATGTTTAGAAGCATTAGAAAAAGTTATGCTTGGCCCAGAAAGAAAAAGTCACCTGCTTTCTGAAAAAGAGAAAAAAATAACTGCCTACCATGAAGCTGGTCACGCCTTAGTAGCACATTACCTGCCGGCAGCTGATCCGGTACATAAAATTTCTATCATTTCACGAGGGCGAGCTGGCGGCTATACTTTAAAACTGCCAACTGAAGATAAACATATGCATCCTAAATCTGAATTTGAAGCTGATTTAGCAGTTATGCTAGCGGGTCATGCTACGGAAAAAGAAATTTTTGGCGAAGTAACAACTGGTGCACAAAACGATCTAAAAAGAGCTACTCGCTTGGCTCGTCAGTTGGTAACGGAATTCGGCATGTCAGAAAAACTCGGACCACGCACTTTTGGATTAAAAGAAGAATTGATCTTTTTAGGACGTGAGATATCCGAACAGCGTGATTACAGTGAAAAAATTGCCCAAGCTATTGATGACGAAGTATCTCATTATTTAAAAACAGCTTACCGACAAGCTCAAAATATCATTAAGCAAAAAAGAACTAAACTTGAACTTATTGCCAATAGACTAATTGCCAATGAAGTTATTGAACGGGAAGAGTTTGAGGCTTTGATGGCTAAGTAAATTTCGCTTATTATGGACAAAGTGTTATAATATAAGAGGGTAATTTTCTTATTTTAATTAAAACCTATGCGCATATATCGAGATATTATTAAACAAGCATGGCATATTTTATGGCGCTATGCTTGGCTATGGCCCTTTGGTTTATTTGCCGTCCTACTTGGCAATGACGGAGAATACGGAGCTTTAATATCAGCAGTGGATCATGTTTCCAGGCAAGGTGATTATCTAGTAGGCATTCGCGAGACTCTAATATCTGAAAAATTAAATTTTACTTGGACACAGGTACAGCAATCGTTAGCTGTCGCCCCAGCGCCGATCTTAACAAGTATTTTTCTTATTATAGTTTGTCTGCTTATTTTATTATGGCTAATAATTATTTCACAGGCTGCTTTAATAAAATCAGTATCAGAAATTGATGACGGGCAATCGCCGCGCTTCACTCAAAAAGCTATTGAGGGTAATTTTCATTTTTGGCCAATTTTACTCTTGAATTTTTTGACTCGTTTTACCATTTGGTTATTACTAGCCGTTTCGGTGCTACCATTTTTTATTTCATACTTAGCTCGTGGCGGTAGGACAGAATTTGATTCATTAATTATCATCTCTTACTTAATATTCGTACCCTTGGCAATTATTATATCCTTCATAATAAAATATGCAGTAATTACAGTGGTCCTTGAAAATCAAGATTGGTGGCCCTCCTTAAAATACGCTATTAATCTTTTTTTCCGTAATTGGCTTACCTCACTGGAAATGGCCGGAATACTTTTCATTATCAATTTTGTTGTCAGTTTGGTGATTTTTAGTCTAGTAGCAAAAAGTTTAATAACAGCACCTGTGGTTTTTGCTCTAAGAGGCATAAATTTTGCCACTATAATTATGTATCTACCACAAATACTTCTAGTGTTGGCAGCTGGGGCGTGGTTTAACACTTTTCAATATTCAGCTTGGACTATTCTTTATAAAAAACTCAAACAAGGTCAAGTAGTACCAAAATTAGTAAGAGCTGCTGACGATATCCCAAATTACTTAGAAAAGTGGTTTAGTCATAATCCTAAATCTTTACCAAAGCCTTCAAAAACTGTACAAAATAAATAAACCTCGGTTTAAACTTAAACTCACGCTAATTAATTAGCGTGTTTTCTTGTTTATTGAGCTGTAAACTGCTAATGTTTAAATAGTTATGAACAGCAAACCCATTATCCATTTAGCCAGCGAAGAAATAAGTGAAAAGTTTAAGGAAAAAATACATGAGATTGAACTTAAAGAACGTGAACATGAAGTAGAACAAATAGCCCTAGCGACTGGCTTACCATATCTAAATGTTCAACACTTTCCTTTAGCTCAAGAAAGCCTGCGTTTGATACCAGAAGAAGATGCTCGCCGGCTGAAGCTGGTTCCTTTGCTGGTTAATGAACAGGAAGTTAGATTAGGCAGCACTCAACCAAATAATCCGGAAATAAAAGATTATGTAGATAATCTAAAACAAAGACGCCCCGGCCATTATCTTATTTATCTTATTTCTGATAACAGTTTGGAAATTGTTTTTAAAGCTTACACTGGTTTAGCCAAAACGCGCTCAATAAAAACAGGTGTTACCATATCTGAAAATGAAATAAAAAAATACAGCGGAACTATTAAAGATTTTACTCGTGTTAACGATATGCTGAAAAAAGCTACTCTTACAGAGCTGGTAACGATTTTAATTGCCGGTGCCTTAGAACTTAGAGCTTCTGATATTCATGTAGAGGCGGAGGAATCCGGCATTATAGTGCGCTACAGAATTGATGGTTCACTCTACGTGGCTGCTAATATCAAACAAGAATTATGGCCGCAAATTATCTCCAGACTGAAACTTCTGTCTAAACTCAAAATTAATATTACTGAAACACCACAGGATGGTCGTTTTACGATTCACTTATCAAATGACACTATAGAAGTTCGTGTTTCTACAATTCCCACAGCTTATGGCGAATCAGTAGTCATGCGTTTACTGCGCTCATCAGCCACCGGATTAAATTTTGATGATCTTGGCTTAACCGGCAAAGCTTATGATGACCTTAAACGCGAGGTGGAAAGACCTAATGGTATGATTATGGCCACCGGTCCGACTGGTTCGGGTAAAACTACCACTCTTTACGCCATACTTAATAAACTTAATCAGTCAGATACTAAAATAATCACCTTAGAAGATCCAATTGAATATAAGCTTAAGGGTATAAATCAAAGTCAAGTTGACTATTCTAAAAATTATGACTTTGCCCGCGGTTTAAAAGCTATTTTACGTCAAGATCCGGATATAGTGATGGTAGGTGAAATTCGAGATTTTGAAACTGCTGACATCGCTATTAACGCAGCTTTAACTGGGCACCTAGTCCTTTCCACTATTCATACTAACTCCGCCGCTGGGGCTATACCTAGATTCTTAGCTATGGGCGCCAAGCCTTTTTTACTAGCGCCAGCAATCAACAGTATTATCGGCCAACGTTTAGTGCGTCGTATTTGCCCTGATTGTAAAGAAGAGTTTAGTTTGGAGCCTGAAACTTTAAATCGTATTAAAAAAATCCTAAGTGAAATATCCCCCTTAAGCGGTGTAAAAGTTGATTTAACAAAACTTAATTTCATGCATGGAAGGGGTTGTGATAAATGCGCCAATCTTGGCTATAAAGGTAGAATAGGTATTTACGAGATAATGACCATGAGTTCAGAAATTGAAAAACTTATTTTTGCTAATAAAGCTTCGGCGGTTGAACTGGAGGAAATTGCTGTACGCAACGGTATGATCACTATGGTACAAGATGGTTTGCTTAAAGCTTTAGCGGGTATTACCACAGTAGAAGAAGTCTTCCGAGTGGCAGAATAGAAACGGGTAGCTATATAAGCTACCCGTAAAAAAACTACTCAGTTACCAAATATACTTTTTTATCTCCTATTTTTTCTTTAATATCTTCTGGCACATCAATGATGGCCACAATAGATTTATCTGTCTCACCTATAACAACTGAGAAGTTGTTAAAAGGTGGTCCATAAGGTGCAGTTTTTCTATCTGTGGCGACCATTTGTTTTAAAATATCAACAGCCCTACTAATAAAGCTGTCACTATATTCAATTTTCATGCTTTTTTCCTTCATTTGTTTTAGTTAAAAATTAAGAATAACTTATTAACCAAATCTTGTCAAGTATCCCATAAATTGACGTTTACAATTCTTTAACTGAACATCATCATTAGGAAAATCCTCCTGATGATTAATATTGGTATTAATTTCTCTATATGGATCATCACCGCCCGGTACATAAGCTGCCCAACCAAAATCAATCAATACCGGCTCGCCTGATTGAAAATCAATCATAATATTCCCAAGATGTAAGTCGCGATGATATAAATTATTTTCATGCATCTTACTGATCATCTTTTCCATTTTATTCCAAAATTCATCAGCGTTGTAAGTATTCGGTAAACTGGCTAACCCAGACATTATTTCCTCTAAAGTCTTGCCCTTAACAGTTTCCATTACCATAAAAGCGTTATCATCTTCGGTAATTAATGCTAATACTGGCTGCGGAACTTTTACACCAAGCTTACGGGCTTTATCTTGCAATCTCATTTCCCAATCTATACTTTGATAATGACGCCTGCCTGGAGTTTCTTTTAAATGTTTAATACAAAAATCCTGTCTTTTTTTATCAACTGAAAAATAAACATTAGCATTTTGACCTTCGCCAATCTTAATGCTTCTTTGCATAACTTCATCTATTAATTTATGAGCGATTTCTATTTTTTCAAACTGCCCTTCAATAACATATTCTCTATATTTTTTATTTTCTAACATAAATTAACTTATTAACAAATTAAAATCTTTAAAATCTACTTTCTTAGAATATTTTTCTGCAATTGAACTGTCGTATTCTGCTCCTGTTCTTAAATCAGAAATAATCATCTCTTCATTTTTATTTAATATTTTACCTACTAAACAAAATTTAACTTTTATTTTTTTATCAAGCTTTATTTCTGCTCGGTAATTACGCAATGATATTATTATATCCTGCACTGACGTAAATTCAATTTCGGATTTATTATCAATAGCGGGTAAATTTTTGGGCCATAATTGAACTATTAACAATCCTGCTTGATTACCAAAAGTTTCTTGCCATAAAGCTTCGGTAACAAAGGGCATAAATGGATGCCAAAGTTTTAAAAGTTGACTAATTAAATAGGATAATATTTCCTGCTTACGGCCTTCTATTTTAGTAATTTCCAAATACCAATCTGCTAACTCGTGCCAAGTAAAATCATATAAAGTTTCACCAGCTTCAGAAAAAGAATAACTTTCAATTTTCTTGGTTACTAAATCGGCAACTTTACTAAAACGGGACAAAATCCATTTATCAGCCAAAGTTTTTGGCTCTGGCGGGACTTCCATTACTTTCAATTCAGTGGTTAAATTGGCAAAGCGTACAATATTCCAAAGTTTATTTACAAAATTCCGATAACCAGCGATCTTCTCGTCATAAAGTCTAAAATCATTTCCCGGTGTAACTCCTATTATCATAGAAAGTCTTAACGCATCAGCGCCATATTTACCTATCATTTCTATAGGATCAATACCATTACCTAAAGACTTGCTCATTTTTCTACCTTGCTTATCCCGTACTAAACCATGCAAATAAACAGTACGGAACGGTATATCTCCTAAACAATAAGCTGACATTAAAATCATACGTGCAACCCAAAAAAATAATATATCATAACCTGTTTCCATGACTGATGTAGGATGATAAGTAGATAAATCCTTGGTTTTTCCGGGCCAACCAAGCGTGGAAAATGTCCATAAGGAAGAAGAAAACCAAGTATCCAAAGTATCCTCGTCTTGTTTCATACGCCAAGACCCGCATTTTTTACAACTACCAATAAGCTCATATTGTAAGGGTTCATCAAATCGTGGTTTAAATTCAGATAATTCTTTTTCTGTACCTCCTTCTATCATCCATTTTAAAGTTCGCATAATAGCATTATGAGTAACTATCAATACTTTCTGGCCTTGAAATTTAATAACTACCTCTGAAAGCCAAGGTATTAAACGTTGCTTAATCTGTTGATAGCTCTCAGCCTCAGCCACATGGTAAGATAATTTATTTTTATAATAATCAGGATGATCTTGTTTTAATTCAGCAACTAGTTTTCCCTCAAAAGTACCATAATATCTCTCTTTAATTCTTTTTTCAACTATAATCGGCGCCTTAATAACTTCAGCAAAAATATTGGCTGTTTGCCTAGCCCTCATTAAAGGAGAACTAATTATTACCTGTATATCATTATTTTTCAATTCATATGCCTTTTTATAAATTAATTCAATTTCTGATTCATCCAGGGGTATATTGGTATCACCCTGAATACGTTCTTTTTTATTCCAATCAGTTAAACCATGACGACTAAAAATTATTTTAGTAGGCCTGCTAGCTATTACTTGCCATTCCTTACAGTCCTGACACTGCCAAGCCGGAATTCTGTGCCCAAACCAAATTTGTCTGCTAATACACCAATCATGCAAATTATTCATCCAGTGTTCATAAACTTTAATAAATCTTTCTGGTATAATTTTTATGCGTTCCTCTTTAACAGCCGCCAACGCCATTTTTTTTAAGGTAATTTTTTTAAAAAATCTGCGACGAAACGGTTTATCTACCGCCACAAACCACTGTTCAGAAGGCAATGGCTCCACCGCCGTACCGCAACGATAACACACCGAAAGATTATGAATATAATCATTGTCAATCCTTTCTACCAAACCTTTATTTTGTAATTCTTCCAAAATCGCGACACGTGCTTCTTTTACATTAAGACCAGCAAATTTACCAGCATTTTGGGTCATTTTACCATCAGGTCCTATTATTTCCACTATTTCAAAACCATATTTTTGTGCTAATTCAAAATCCACAAAACTATGAGCTGGTGTTATAGTCATGGCACCAGTACCGGTTTCTATCTTAGCTATTTTATCAGCCACCACTTGAGCACGTACTATACCATCTATCCAAGGCACATCAAAACTTGTGCCAATATATTTTTTATAACGCTCGTCATCCGGATGAACAATAATAACCTTATCTAATACCTTAGTCTCCGGTCTAGCTGTACCAATAATTATAGGTCCGTACTTTAAATAATAAAAAGGTGTTTTTTGTTCTTTATATTCAACCTCGTCATCGGCTAAAGTTGTACCGCACCGATAACACCAATTAACTATGCGTTTACCACGATATATTAAGCCGTCATTATACATACGAATAAATGCTTCTTTAACAGCACGTGATAATCCCTCATCTAAAGTATAACGCTCACGCGACCAATCACAGGATGCTCCCATAGCTTTAATTTGATCTTTAATAGTAGAGCGTGAATTATTCACAAATTCATTAACCCGATGCATAAATTCTTCACGTCCATAATCAAATCTATTTTTTCCTTCTTCTTTATAAAGTTTTTTTTCCACTACATTTTGTGTAGCAATGGCAGCATGATCCTCACCCGGTAACCATAAGGTACGCCTACCTCGTAAACGCCAATAACGAGACATTAAATCTTGTATAGCCAGCATTACAGCATGACCCAAATGCAGTATACCGGTAGCATTAGGTGGTGGCATACTAATACTAAAAGGCTCGCCCTGATAATTTAAATTATCAGGATTAAAAAAACCAGAATCTTCCCATTGTTTATAAATTCCTGATTCGTAATTTTGAGGTGAATAAGCCTTAGGTAATTCTTTCATAAAAAAATAAAAACCTAACTCCATTAAACAGAGATAGGTAAGGTCCCGTTTTCGCAACTTTGCGAATTGCAGGAGGTACCACCTTACTTGATCCAAAATTATCGGATCCACTTCATAAAAACGCTTTAACGGGCGCACCCCGGAAGGCTCTACTTTTTTACTTTTTAAAAAATTTAAAAAGTAAAATTTCTACCTTCAACGAGCTCAAAACACAAGAGCTTTCGCGCGGCGACATTAATCCGCGCTAAACGTCTTTTATAAATAACTGTTAAAATACTACTTAAGGGCATCTTTTAAGGCTTTACCAGCTTTAAATTTTGGTACTACCACCGCTGGAATCTGCATTTTTTCTGATGGATTCTGAGGATTGACCCCCATACGAGCTGCGCGTTCACGGGAAAGAAAAGTACCAAAACCTGTAATGGTCACCTCACCTCTATTCTTAAGTGTGTTTGTGACTATATCCGTAAAAGCATCAATCATTTCCTCGGCCTGCTTTTTTGTAAGCTGAACCTTGATGGCGATTTGTTCAATTAACTCTGCTTTATTCATATCTTCACCCCCTTTCTGGGCTTATTTAGGCTAATTACTCTTAAATAATAGCAGTTTATTAGGTAATTGTCACTGTTTTTTCTAAACGCTTAATTGATTTAGCGTGACCGCTATCAGGATTAAAATCAATAATCACTGCTCTAACTAAAACTGTACCTGTTTCTGCTGGCTCAAAACGATCTGTACCGGCATAAATAAAACGATTCAATATAATGTCAGTCTTAACACCAAGTACACTTTCCCTTATACCAGTCATGCCAACATCAGTAATATAAGCCGTACCTTGCGGCATTATCCACTCATCGCATGTTGGAATATGAGTATGTGTTCCTAAAACTGCAGTTACCCGGCCATTCAAATACCAACCCAAAGCAACTTTTTCGCTGGTAGCCTCAGCATGAATATCAACTATTATATTTTTTTTATCAACTAAGACGGAGGAATTAAGTAAATTATCAATAGCCTTAAAAGGTGAAATATAATCGCCTGGCAAAAAAACCTGACCAATCAAATGAACTAAAATAATTTCTTGATCAACGATCTTAATTATACGCCAGCCTAAACCGGGAGTAGACTCGGGTAAATTAAGTGGACGAACTATTGGCAAATTTTCTTGACTGACCAACTGTTCACCTTTGTCTGAATTTAAAACATGATCACCAGTGGTAAAAGCGTGAAAGCCAAGGTTTAATAATTCCTGCACTGTTTTCTCGGTGGCTCCCTTTCCATGCGCCAAATTATCAATACAACCTATTATTACATCTGGTGAATAATCTTTTTGCCACTCTGGCAAAACTTGTGCTACAGCCAATCTCCCCGGTCGTGCTACTATATCACCAAAAAAAAGTATTTTCATATAATAAAAATTGATCAAGAATCATGGATTAATAATATCTTAACTAATATTTCTTTGTTTTGTTTACCTGGCATACTCAATAACTCTGGTTTCACGGATAACATTTACCTTTATTTCTCCTGGGTATTTAAGTTCCTGTTCAATTTTATCCGCTATATCACGCGCCATTTTTACTGCCTTAAAATCATCAATTTCACCCGGCTTTACAAAAACACGCACTTCACGACCAGCCTGAATAGCATAAACTTTATCCACTCCTTCAAAACCAGAGGCAACGTCTTCTAATTCCTGTAAACGCTGTAAATAGTTTTCATATGTATCCTTACGGGCTCCCGGCCTAGCTCCAGAAACAGCATCTGCCACTTTAGTAATAACACCTTCCAGTGTTTTGGGGTTATCTTCATGATGAGCAATCGCTAAATAAGCAATCTCTTCTGGTAAACCAAATTTTTTCATTATGTCATAGCCTATTTCCGGATGTGATCCTTGAATCTCATGATCTACAGCCTTGCCAATATCATGTAATAATCCGCCCTTAACTGACACATTTACATTAGCTCCTAATTCCTCAGCTAAAAGCTTTGATAATAAGGCAACTTCTTTAGAGTGTTGCAATACATTCTGGCCATAACTGGTACGGAATTTTAATCTTCCCAATAATTGAATAAGTTTGGGGTCGAGACCAGCTACACCTACTTCATAAGCCGCTTCCTCACCGGCTTTTTTAATATCTTCTGTAATTTCCCTTTTAGCTTTTTCAATCGCTTCTTCAATACGACCCGGATGAATACGTCCGTCTTGCAAAAGAGCTTCTAAGGCTTTTTTAGCCACATGACGTCTGATAGGATTAAAACCTGAAAGCACAATGGCTCCCGGTGTTTCATCAACAATTATTTCCACACCAGTTAATTGTTCAATGGCTTTAATATTCCGGCCTTCTTTGCCGATTATACGGCCCTTCATATCATCTGAGGGCAAATTAACCACGCTGGTAGTGGTTTCAATAGCATGAGAAGCGGCAATTCTTTCCATAACACCAGCCAACATTACTTTGGCGCGACGCTCAATATCGCTAGTAGAAACTTCTTCCAGTTTACGGATACGCAGGGCTAAATCCTCCTTATTTTTTTCTTCAATATAATCAAATAATACTTTTTTAGCCTCTTCTTGAGAAAAACCAGAAATCTTTTCTAATTTTGCCAGCTGATCTTCCCTGATCTTTTTTATTTCTTCACGAGCACTTTCAAATCTTAATCTTTCCTCTTCAGCTTTTTGCTTGTCAGCTTCAAGTTCCAATAGTTTTTGGTCAAAAGCTGCTTCTCTTTTTTCCAGTCTCTCCTGCAAATGTTGCAGTTCTTTACGGCGCGTAGATTCTTCTTGTTTAGCTTCCTCAATTATTTTTAAAGACTGCTCTTTGGCTTTAATTAAAATATCTTTTTCCTGATTACGCGCCTCATTAATTATGCTCAAAGCTTGGGCTTCAGCCGCATCTTTAGATTTAACCGCTAAAAGTTTACGTAAAACATAACCACCGGTAAGACCAACCGCCAAACCAGCTGCTAAAAAAGCTACTGGAATAATATCTACAGTCATATTAAATTATCCCTATTCCTAGGGTTGCAACAACTTTATGTAATCGTGATTATAATTCTGGTAGTCTTAACTGCCAAAACAAAAAATTATCTGTTGACAACGCAAAATCTCAATTACAAATTTATCTAATAAATACATGATATTTAACCAGAATTTGAAGATTAAATCACAAGCTGTTACAACCAAAGTTTATTAAAAGTTAGCTTTTAGAAGTATATATTAAAAAGGGCCTTTTGGCAAGCCCATACCCAAAACCAATTTTAATTACAAATTTTAGAATATTCTATCGACTGGGCTTAATTATTTTATCAACAATGCCATACTTCACCGCCTCCTCAGCTGTCATAAAATAATCACGGTCAGTATCTTTTTCTATCTTCGCTAATTCTTGACCTGTATGTTTAGCTAAAATTTTATTAATTCTATCGCGCAAACGCAAAATATGTTCAGCACGAATTTTAATATCAGTCGCCTGTCCTTCAGCTCCCCCCATAATCTGATGAATCATTACTTCAGCATTAGGTAAAATAAATCTTTTACCTTTTGTACCGGCTGCTAATAAAACCGCACCCATAGAAGCAGCAATACCAACACACACGGTTACCACTTCGCTTTTCACATATTGCATAGTATCATAAATTGCCATACCTGAAGTCACCATGCCGCCCGGGGTATTAATATAAATCTTAATGTCTTTTTTCTGGTCTTGGCTATCTAAAAACAACAATTGGGCAATTACCGAATTGGCTAAATCATCACCAATTGGATCACCAATAAAAATAATACGCTCCTTTAAGAGTCTAGAATAAATATCATAAGCCCGTTCGCCCATTTGCGATCGTTCCACCACCATTGGTATTAGATTTAAACCTTTTGTCATACAAACATTATCATAACTCTTTTAGAAGATAAAAGCAAGAAAAACTTATATTTAATTTATAAACACTGATTATAAAAATTACTATAAATCAATCTTATAACTTGATGATTGTCTCCTCTAAAAAGGTTCTTAAAAAGATAATACTAATTTCAATTTTAGTTCAACTAATTAATGTCAAGCTTCTATTTTCCAGCCCTGGTCAGTTTGCACCAACTTGCCAGGCAGACTAAAACCAGCGGCTTTTTTATGCCCCCCACCACCAAAAAGCTTAGCCACCGCCGCCACATCCACATCATCACTTGTAGTGCGTAAACTACCTTTTACTGTACCATCGGATTTTTCTCTTAAAACCATTACTGCACGATAGCCTGATAAATCATTTAAAAAATTAGCCACCCCCTCCAACATTTCCTCATTGGCTCCCAACTCTTCAAAATCGCTTTGTTTAATAACTGTTACTACCAATCCTATTTCTTGGTATTCGCGTAAACGTTCAAAAATACGTCCCCAAATTTTAAGTTCAGCTAATGTTCTATTGCCCATCACCTGACGCAAAATCCGACGGGCATTAGCTCCTCGCGCCAGCAAATCAGCTGCGGCTTTTAATGAAGTATCGTTGGTAGCAGGATTGGAAAAATTTCCAGTGTCAGCCAAAATACCTGTTAAAAGACTGGTGGCTATTCGGCTATCTATTAACCAACCAGCAAACATAAACCACTCATAGACCATGGCGCAGGTGGCTGAAGCTTGTTTATCAACTATATTTACATCACCCCAAAAGGTATTAGTATGATGATGATCAAAATTAATTGTTACCAAATCACGAGGTCGCTCATTAAATTTTTCAGCCAAACCAGTTAGTTTTGGTTCAGCCGCATCCACAGATAAATATAAATCGTAATCCTTAAAATTTATTTTTTCAGAATCTGTAATTATATCTTCGGTAGCAGGTAAAAACATTAAACTGCCAGCCACTGGTTCAGGCAAAAAAGATGTTACTTGTTTACCTAGTCTAGTTAAAACAAGTTTAATGGCTGTAACAGCACCGGTAGCGTCAGCACATTTGGCGTGACTGCCAACTAAAATTCTGTGGGCGTTATTAACTAAACTAGTAAGTTTTTTTAAATCATTTACAACAATCATGGAAGAAAAAATAATAGGAAAATCCAATTAACAAAATAATATCCACAGAGATATCAATTACTTTCTATTTATATAACAACTCCTTTATAAAAACGGAACTTAGTAGCCTACATCTTGTTATTTAAACTGTCAAGCAGTTGATCTATTTTATCAGCTTCTGCTAATGAATTATCAAGATAAAAATTCAAATACGGTACACGGTAAAGTCGCAAACGCTGATTAACTAATTTTTGCAGATGCGATGCTGCTGCCAGTAAAATTTTAAAAACTTTATCAGTTTGATCTACAGGCAACACGCTAACGCCAATTTTAGCCTCACTTAAATCTGGCAAAACACTAACGGCAGTAATGGTTAGTAAGCTACCGGCCGGAATTTCTAATTCACGCTCCATTACTGCCCCCACTTCACTTCGTAATAAACTTTCCAGTTTAGGTAAACGACGAGAACCAGCTGATTCGCTAATCCCTAATAGATCGTTGTCTAATTTCCTCATGGTATATTTCCAACTTATCACGTTCCTCAATAATAGGTTGACCAATAACAAGTAATCCGCACTCTCCTCCTTCTGCCACCTCACCAACCACTTCCCGACCTAGTCTGATTTCTGATAATAATAATTTTTCAGCTACAATTTTTTCCTGCCTTAAAACAGTTAAACTAGTTTTTGGCCTGACTACTCCCTTTTCAACCCGACAACCAACAATCATTTCTTTTTTACCGCGCCGGAAAATTTTCAAAACTACTGCTTCACCAATTTGATTTCTGACTAATTCCGGCTTCAATAAAGATGATAATTGTTTTTTTACTTGTGTTAATAGGTCATAAATCACTTTATAAGAACCAACAAATATCTGGCTCTGCCTAGCTAACAGTTCAGCCTCTGGTTTAATAGGGACATTGAATCCCAATACCATAGCTTGGCTGGCTTGAGCAAACATCACATCAGCCTCTGTTATACTGCCTAAACCAGCTTTAACTACTTTTATAGTTACTTCTGGCAATGAAATTTCCTTAAATGAAGCGGTAATCGCTTCCCGTGAACCAAGTACATCAGTTTTAAGAACTACATTTAAACTAACGTTTGATGGTCTATCTTCATTTTCACTTTCCAATTGTTGTGAAGTAACTAAACTCTGATAACGTGGTGATTTTTTTAAAACTTCACGTACAATCCTTTCATCATCCACTACCTGAAAAATATCTCCAGCCTGAGGTAATTGTTTTAAACCAAGCACCCTTACTGGCGTAGAAGGGCCAACGCTCTCAACACTTTGTCCTAAATAATTTTTCATAGAACGAACTTTACCTGCCACCTGCCCAGCTATTAAATAATCTCCTATTCGCAGAGTACCAGCCTGTACTAAAGCAGTAGCTACTGGCCCTTCCCCCTTATCCAATCTAGCCTCAATAATAGTTCCAACCGCCAAACGATTAGGATTAGCTTCTAATTTTTCCATATCAGCCAACAATAAAACCATATCCAAAAGTTCTGGTATACCCTGCCTGTTTTTGGCAGAAATTGGCACACAAATTGTTTTTCCCCCCCATTCTTCCGGCAATAAATTAAGCTCAGCTAAAGATTTTTTAATTCTTTCAATATCGGCGTTTTCCCGATCTATTTTATTAATAGCAATTAAAAACGGTAATTTTTCACGTTGAGATATTTCAATCGCTTCAATAGTTTGCGGTTGAAGACCGTCGTCTGCGGCTATTACTATTATAGCCACATCAGCCAGCCGACCGCCCCGGGAACGCATGGCTGAAAAAGCTTCATGGCCGGGAGTATCCAAAAAAGTTATTTTCCGGCCCTTAGTCTCCACTTGATAAGCGCCAATATGCTGAGTAATAGCTCCGCTTTCTGTGGCCGCCACATTAGTTTCTCTAATAGCATCAAGTAAAGTAGTTTTTCCGTGATCAACATGTCCCATAACTACCACCACCGGTGGTCGATTAATTTTAGTAGAATTATCTGCCCTTAAAAGTTCAGCTAAAGAAGCGGAAGCAACAGCCTCTTGATCTATTGTATCTGTTTGATTGGTTGGTACAGTAGTAAAACCCAAATCTTGAGCAATAATAGAAGCTGTTTCAAAATCAATTTTTTCATTAATGGTAGCCATAACTCCGTTTTTAAATAGCTCCCCAATAACAGTAGTAACCGGCAAACCAAGTATGTCAGCAAATTCTCTTGGTGTTAAAGTAGATGGCAGTTGAACCTCGCGGCCACTTTGTTTGGTATTCGCTTTGTCTTCTAATCTTTTTTGCACCACTACATAATTTTCCGTGTGTTGTTTTTTCTTACGTTCCGACCATATCTTAATTACTTTTTCAGCTACAGTATCGTCTATTTTTATAGCCCGACGGCCAATATCAAAACCTAGCCGCGGCAGCTCATCTCTAAGCTGTTCGGTAGGAATTTTTAATCGACGGGCAAGCTCGGTTATATTCATAAAATCAGCTTTTTTATCTAATGGCTTGTTAAATTTACGTCGACTTGACAAAAAAGTCAACTATTAGTTAAATAATCAACTTACCCAAAAACAATTGACAAACCTACTATAATTGGGTAAGTTAGACGGCTAACTTATTTTTTATGGCAAGAACAGATATACAACAAGTTCAGGCGGTTATAAATTCTGCCAGAAATATACTTATTACCTTTCCTCGTTCCAAGGCTTTAATAGCTGTAGGTTCAAGTTTGGCTTTGGCTATTTTTTTGGAAAATTTAGGCAAAAGAACAGATATTGTTTCAACTGATTTTGAATTGCCGAGTAATTTACGTTTTTTACCTAATGTAAAGCGTATAGCCAGTCAACCTGTTAGTTTAAGAAAATTTATTATTTCTCTAAATTTGGCTAATAAACGACTTAAGGACCTAAGCTACAGTTTAGAAAAAGAAAAATTAAATATCTATATTACTCCCGAACAAGGCAGCTTTACTGGGGAAGATCTAACTACTCAATCGTCCGACTTTGCCTATGATTTAATAATTACTTTAGACACCCCCGATCTAAATAGCTTGGGTTCACTTTTTCAAGATAACACTGAGTTTTTCTACCAAACAACCATCATTAACATAGATAACAATGCGCATAATGAACATTTTGGTCAAGTTAATTTAATAGATTTTAATCTAGCTTCTTCAGCAGAATTGATAATGGAAATTATCGAGACTACTAAACCAGAATTATTGAATGCTAATATAGCTACCTGCCTTTATACTTCACTTACTATGGCTAGTAAAAATTTTACCAGTCCACAAGTTACTCCTCGCACCTTAGAAAAGGCTAGTAAATTAATAACCTTGGGGGCACGGCGTGAAGAGGTTGTTACTCATCTTTTACGCACTAAAAAACTTCCCACCTTAAAGTTATGGGGTAGAGTTCTGGCACGACTAAAGAGCGATTCAGCGCGCAAATTGGTTTGGTCTGTATTAACTCCTGAAGATTTTATAAAATCAGGCGCTGATGAATCTGATTTGCCGGGCGTAGTGGAAGATTTAATTTTGGGAGCAGTTGAAGCAAAAACTGTTGTTATCATCTACGAAAAAAATCCTGGATATACGTCTGTTTATTTACATGCGGGCATTGGACGCCGGGCAGATGATCTGCTTAAACCATTTGCTCCCCAAGGAGATCAACACACTGCTTACACCACCTTAACTAACTGCTCGGTGATAGAAGCAGAAAAGAAAATTATTGATTATATTAAAAGTATCCTAAAACCACTTGAGTAATACACCTTAGAGCAGTAAAATATCTTAAGCAGATAATAACTAAGCGCGCGTAGCTCAACGGTAGAGCAATCGTCTTATACACGATCGGTTCCTGGTTCGAATCCAGGCGCGCGCACCAACCCTATTTATAAAATTACCAATTGACCTAAATCTTTATAAAAATAAGCACTTTTATTAAAGAATATAATCTCCTTCACGACTGAAGATTTTAACAGAATAAACTAGACAGAATTAATGGTACTGCTTGAACATTTAAAATCTTAAGTTAAATATTGAAATAAATAGTATTCTTGATAAAGTTAACTAAATAAATTACAATCTTTGTACCAAGCGCGCATAGCTCAGCTGGTTAGAGCGTCACATTGACATTGTGAAGGTCCCTGGTTCAAGTCCAGGTGCGCGCACCAAGATCTGATTTTAGATAATTTACACTCAGTCAAAATTTTTACCTGTCTGTTGATAGGAAAAATATTTTGTAATTTTAACAATCGTCTAATTTCCGTACTTTTTACTTACCTTATTACCCTAGTAAGGTTTCGCGCGAAACCTTACTAGGGTAATAATTATAATGAAAAAATAATTCTATTATAACTATCTATTATTGTAATTAACTTATATCATGAATATATATACTCACTCCAAAATTTTTCGTGTTCTGGCTAATAATAAACGTTTGCAAATTCTAAATTACCTGCACAAACATGGCGCTACACCTCTTAAAGAAATTGCCGCATACATAAGATTGTCTGTAAAATCAACTCACAAACATCTACTACTCTTAACTCAAAGCGGCTTTACACAAAATGAACGCCGCGGTGTTGATGTTCTTTACCAAATTGATAATGCGCCAAATAAAATTCAACGTCAGCTATTAAAATTTATTAACACAAATAAACAAAGCTAGTTTAATGTTATAATAATTTTATTTTCACCAAACTCTAAGTTTTTTAACCTAAGGAATGTTTCGCGCGAAATATTCCATAATAATATTTTATATATAGTAATTATTCATATTATATTATCTCAATAATCATAAATAATAATTAGGTCTGTTTTCAAAAATAAATCTTTGCTATGGTTTAAATATGATTAAAGGACTAATAAAAAAATTACCATCTCATTTACGAAAAATTGGAGCGCGTATTAATAATGATCTTAAACCAGCTCGGGTTTATCTAGTAGGTGGGGCAGTACGTGATTTACTGCTTAAAAGAATAACTAAAGATTATGACTTGGTGGTAAGTGGTATACCGGCTAAAACTTTAGAACGGTGGCTGGCAAAACGAGGACAAGTAAATTTGGTTGGTAAAACCTTTGGTGTTTATAAATGGCAGCCAGCTGGCTGGAAAGGAGAAGTAATTGATGTGGCTTTACCGCGTACTGAACATGTATCTATGGGTACAGGAGAATACCGAGATTTTAAAATTAAAAGTAACCCCGATTTGCCGATTCAAGATGATTTATTACGCCGCGATTTCACTATTAATGCACTGGCGCTTAATCTATCTAATGGCTGTATCATTGATCCTGCCAGAGGATTATTTGATATTAAAAATAAAAAAATTAAAACTGTTGGCTATCCAGAACAAAGATTTAAAGAAGATCTATCACGCACTTTACGTGCCATAAGATTTGCCTGTCAACTTGGATTTAAAATTGAGTCAGCCACTTTAAAAAACCTGTCAGTTTTAAGTCATAAAACTAGTTTGGGCAAAAAAGAAGGAAATTGGCTAGTTCCGCGGGAGATTATAGCACGCGAACTGCTTAAATCATTTATTGCCAATCCTTTTTTGGCCATGGACTTATTTGATAAAACAGGTTTTATGTCAGAACTTCTACCGGAAGTAACTGCCTTGCATAAAACACCTCAACCTCGTAAGTGGCATAGCGAGGGTGATGTTTGGCAACACACTAAACTTGCTTTAACTTCATTTGAAAATCTAGAGTGGCAAAAATTTTTTGGTAAAAACAAACCTAGTTTAAATGTAATAATAGGCACGCTTCTACATGACATTGGCAAACCGCTTACACTCAAAACACCTAAAAAAGATGGCGTTGATAGAATTCGCACCGATGGGCATGATGTGGCTGGGGCTCGTTTAGTGCCCAATATTTGTCAAAGGCTTAAACTTACCAGCTATACAGACTCTATGGCTGGACAAATAAAAACTGAAACGATTACATGGTTAGTTAATAACCATTTACTATTGGCACATGGTGAACCGGAAATTTTTAAACCTACCACTATTTATCGTTATTTTCTGGCTGATCCTGTAAAAGGATTAGAACTACAACAAGTAATCTTTGCTGATATGTACGGCACCCGCCCAATTGACGGCAGTTCATTATTACCTAGATTATATCAACTACAAAAACGTATAAATGAAGTTAATCAAAAATTAACACAGGGCAAACTAAAATTATTACTTAACGGGAAGGAAATTATGAAAGAACTCAAACTTAAACCCGGTCCACAAATTGGACAACTGTTAAAAATTATTGAAGAGGCTCAACTAGAAGGAAGGATAAAAAATAAAAAACAAGCTAAACAATATCTACGCGAATATAAAATTAATATTAATAATTATTATTAATAAAAAATAACTGTTAAATAATCGCCTCTTAAAACCACCTTCAACCATCCTTCGCCTTTTAAGAATCGAAGAGTTTTTATATCTGCCAGCCTATACCATAACCTGCTATAATTTAATTAATGAATAAAGTTATGACTACAAATTCATTAATTGTACCCTCAGAAGCACGCGGCCAACGGCTGGATAAATTTATGAGAGGTATTATGAATGAAGATTGGTCCAGAAATTTTATTCAGAAAGCTATTGAATCTGGTGCTATAAAAGTAAATGATAAAAAAGTACCAGCTCATTTTTTCCTAAAATCCGGAGAAATAATTACCTGGACAATAAGCAAAACACCAATCAAACCTCATTTAAAACCAAACAAATCAGTCCCTTATAAAATAATTTGTCAAACTAGTGATTATATTGTAGTAGATAAACCGGCCGGAATAGTGGTACATCCAGCCCCCGGTGTAACCGAACCAACTCTAATTGAAAGTTTGATAACACAATTTCCCGAACTAAAAACTATCGGGGAAAATTCTTTACGCCCCGGAATAGTACATAGACTTGATAAAGAAGTATCCGGCTTACTGGTAGTTGCTCTAACTAATGATATGTTTGAACATCTTAAACAACAATTCGCCAAAAGATCTGTTAAAAAAGAATATCTGGGATTAGTGATTGGCAGAGTATCACAACCCTCCGGTACTATAAAATTTCCTTTGGCTCGCTCAAAAAGAAATCACGGCAAAATTGCAGCCAGAAAATTTGGAGACCAAGAAGCACGAGAGGCCATAACCCACTATGTTGTAGAAAAAGAATATCAGCAATGCACTTTATTAAAAATAAATTTGGAAACCGGACGCACCCACCAAATCAGAGCCCACCTAGCGGCCTTAGGGTATCCTTTAGTGGGTGATAAATTATATCGTCCGGCTAAAATAAATTTTAAAAATAACCCGGGTAGAATATTCTTGCACTCATACCAATTATCATTTATTGATTTAGAGGGCACAAAAAAAACTTTTACTTCCCCCTTGCCGGCAGAACTTAATAATTTTCTAAGTTTATTATCATGAAGAAAAAAGGTACACTTTTCATTATTTCCGGACCATCACAAGTTGGTAAAGATTCGGTAATAACCGCTATAAAAAAAATTAAGAGTTTAAACTTAAAAAGTATTGTTACCAACACTACACGCCCACGCCGACCGGGCGAAAAAAATGGACAACAATTAAATTTTTTAACTGATAAACAATTTAATAAACTTATTAAAACCAATCAACTGCTAGAATGGGCTTGTGTACGAGGATATAAATTTGGTACTCCTAAAAAAGAAATACTTTCTGCTCTAAATAAAGGTTACAACCTTATAATAAACGTGGATGTACAAGGCGCGACTAAAATAAATAAATTGATTAACAATTGTATTCTAATATTCATTACTGCCGAATCACCTGCAGAAATAAAAAAAAGAATTTATGCCTCCTATAAAATGACAACTAAACAAAAAGCCTATCGTTGGCAAGAGGCTAAAAAAGAACTCAAAGCCATGAAATTATATGATTATATAGTAATTAATCGCTGGCAAAAATTACCGGAAACTGTTAATAAAGTGGTAAAAATTATCAAAAAACATATTGAGAATAGGGCTTGACTATAATATTATAATAAGGTATCTTAATTTGGCTTAATAGACTTAATTCGACTAACTATGTCTCAAGAAAACAACCTTAAATATAATTTAATTAAACCCGGTCAAGTAGTACGTGTTCATCAAAAAATTAAAGAATTCAATACCAAGGGTGAAGAAAAAGAACGAATCCAGATTTTTGAGGGTTTAGTGATTGCTAAACGGGGCGAAGAAGGTCCAAACGCTACCATTACTGTACGTAAAATATCCAACGGCGTTGGCGTAGAAAGAATTTTTCCCCTTCATTTGCCAACAATCACTAATATTGAAACTGTAAAACAAATGCGCGTGCGGCGAGCCAAGCTTTATTACATGAGAAATTACGGTAAAAAAGTTAAAGAAGAGGCAATAAAAAAACTTAAAAACCAATAATACCAACTAATCGCCTAATAGAGCCTCTGTTGGCTGTTAATTTTAAATTAGTAAATTAATAATATGCCCAGGTGGCGGAATTGGTATACGCACTACCTTGAGGTGGTAGCGGGAGCAATCCCATGGAGGTTCGAGTCCTCTCCTGGGCACCACAACTAACTTTGTCGGAATTGACTGCTCCGCTGTTTTCTTTTGGCGAAATTCGGGCGGGCTTATTTTTGCAACTCTGTCATATTGATTGATCGCTTGCTTGATTTAATCAATTCTTCATCGTGAGAAACACAAATGATTGTCGTATCAGAATATTTTTCACTTATTTCGCTAATAATTTTTCTAACTTCTGTCGCGGCTTGAGAATCAAGACTCGCTGTTGGTTCATCAAGTAACATAATTTTTGCACCCTTAATTAGAGTGCGAGCTACTCCAATTCTAACTTTTTCACCACCCGACAAATTTTTAACTTCCTCATTAAGTTTCCCAATGAATTTTTCCAAATGTAAATCTTCCAACACTTTCTTTATTTTCTCGTCATCAGTTTCTTCGTTAGACCACAACAAAAGATTTTCACGCAAAGTCATTCCTTCAAAAATTTGCGGATTTTGATTGCAATAAGACATTATGGAATAAACGGATTCTTTTCCATATTTTCTTATTTTGTCATTTTTAACCCCGCCTATTTCTATGCTCCCACCGTCTGGTTTATACAAGCTGACTAAATTGCGCAACAGCGTAGATTTCCCCGCTCCAGAAGCACCGGCAATGGTTAAAAATTCTCCCTGTTTTATATCCAAACTTACATCGCGCAATATATTTTTATAACGCAAATTTTTTATGGAAATATCA